>NZ_RFLV01000029.1 GCF_004920405.1 Pseudomonas leptonychotis | reverse complement strand
CATCACCGGCTGCTGCACCGTCTGCACCAAACACGCTATTAAACTGCGCTTGCACCACCGCGGCGCTCAGCACGGCCGAGGCAACACCATCGGCATAGGCGCCGCCCAGGCTCGCCAGGCTTTCATCGACAAATACACGACCCAGCCCTTCGGACTGCTCACTGAGCTGTGCACGAGGGCCGTCATCTTCAAAGCTAAAGG
>NZ_RFLV01000028.1 GCF_004920405.1 Pseudomonas leptonychotis | reverse complement strand
GTCAGCGTCTTTAATTGCCGGAACCTCAGCTCTATTTTCTTTTGTGTCCATACTCGAAACTCTTCATAGCTGCATAACGTTTGGTTAAGGGGCCGGCTTTAGCCGGTCCCAGTGAGCGAAGCGAACGGTTTGAACCACTTGTTAGGCAGCGCCAAAAGAAGTGGTTCTACATACAAGTGAATACTCTAGTTCTTCATGCAT
>NZ_RFLV01000027.1 GCF_004920405.1 Pseudomonas leptonychotis | reverse complement strand
CGCTGAGGGTGCCGTTCTCGACGCTGACATCGGTGTTATCAAAGGCGACGACCGCCTCGCTGAAGGTGATGGTGACCAAGCTGGTCTCACCGACGCTGAGGGCGGTGTCGGCCATCACAATGCTGGCCACGGTGGGCGCGCCGATGTCGACGGCCTGGGTGGCGTTGGCGGCAGTGCTGGCGTTGCCGGCGGCATCGACAGCAGCG
>NZ_RFLV01000026.1 GCF_004920405.1 Pseudomonas leptonychotis | reverse complement strand
CGCTGAGGGTGCCGTTCTCGACGCTGACATCGGTGTTATCAAAGGCGACGACCGCCTCGCTGAAGGTGATGGTGACCAGGCTGGTCTCACCGACGCTGAGGGCGGTGTCGGCCATCACAATGCTGGCCACGGTGGGCGCGCCGATGTCGACGGCCTGGGTGGCGTTGGCGGCAGTGCTGGCGTTGCCGGCGGCATCGACAGCAGCG
>NZ_RFLV01000025.1 GCF_004920405.1 Pseudomonas leptonychotis | reverse complement strand
TGCAAAGCAGCGAAAGCTGCGTAGAATGCGCCGGGCTGGCAGGGTGGTGGTTTGATCCTGTTGGTGCTTCGGTCGAGCTGGTCGAAAGCGGTAAAAGAGGTGGTTGACAGCGGTTTGAAACGCTGTAGAATTCGCCTCCCGCTGACGAGAAGCTAGAAGTTGATCGGAGGCGCAAGTGGTTGAGTTTGAAAAGAAATTTTCTTCTCTAGTTAA
>NZ_RFLV01000024.1 GCF_004920405.1 Pseudomonas leptonychotis | reverse complement strand
CTAAAGGCGCCTTCACCAGCGTCGATGGTCAGACCTACACCTTGGTCGTGACCCCGACCGGCGGCGAGATCACCGTCGCCGTGGCCGACGGCGCTGCTGTCGATGCCGCCGGCAACGCCAGCACTGCCGCCAACGCCACCCAGGCCGTCGACATCGGCGCGCCCACCGTGGCCAGCATTGTGATGGCCGACACCGCCCTCAGCGTCGGTGAGACCAGC
>NZ_RFLV01000023.1 GCF_004920405.1 Pseudomonas leptonychotis | reverse complement strand
AATTCGCCTCCCGCTGACGAGAAGCTAGAAGTTGATCGGAGGCGCAAGTGGTTGAGTTTGAAAAGAAATTTTCTTCTCTAGTTAAAATAACCACTTGACGGAAGATGAGGCTGCTGTAGAATGCGCGCCTCGGTTGAGACGAAAGACTTAACCACCCGCTCTTTAACAACTGAATCAAGCAATTCGTGTGGGTGCTTGTGAGGTAAGACTGCTAGTCGCA
>NZ_RFLV01000022.1 GCF_004920405.1 Pseudomonas leptonychotis | reverse complement strand
TAAGCGCCAAGCTGTACACCGTGCCGGCATCACCGGCTGCTGCACCGTCTGCACCAAACACGCTATTAAACTGCGCTTGCACCACCGCAGCGCTCAGCACCGCCGAGGCAACACCATCGGCATAGGCGCCGCCCAGGCTCGCCAGGCTTTCATCGACAAATACACGACCCAGCCCTTCGGACTGCTCACTGAGCTGTGCACGAGGGCCGTCATCTTCAAAGCTAAAGG
>NZ_RFLV01000021.1 GCF_004920405.1 Pseudomonas leptonychotis | reverse complement strand
GCCGAGGCAACACCATCGGCATAGGCGCCGCCCAGGCTCGCCAGGCTTTCATCGACAAATACACGACCCAGCCCTTCGGACTGCTCACTGAGCTGTGCACGAGGGCCGTCATCTTCAAAGCTAAAGGCACCGGCGGCGCCCAGGTCAATCGAGACACTGTCGCTGTCGCCATCACCGTCGGTGACGGTCTGGGTCAGCAGCAGTGCGCCCTCAGCCAAGCTCAGCAACTGGCTGT
>NZ_RFLV01000020.1 GCF_004920405.1 Pseudomonas leptonychotis | reverse complement strand
TTAACTAGAGAAGAAAATTTCTTTTCAAACTCAACCACTTGCGCCTCCGATCAACTTCTAGCTTCTCGTCAGCGGGAGGCGAATTCTACAGCGTTTCAAACCGCTGTCAACCACCTCTTTTACCGCTCTCGACCAGCTCGACCGAAGCACCAACAGGATCAAACCACCACCCTGCCAGCCCGGCGCATTCTACGCAGCTTTCGCTGCTTTGCAACCCCTCTTTTAAATCTAACTTCTTGTTTTACAAGGAGTTTA
>NZ_RFLV01000019.1 GCF_004920405.1 Pseudomonas leptonychotis | reverse complement strand
ACACCGCCCTCAGCGTCGGTGAGACCAGCCTGGTCACCATCACCTTCAGCGAGGCGGTCGTCGCCTTTGATAACACCGATGTCACCGTCGAGAACGGCACCCTCAGCGCCTTGAGCAGCACCGATGGCGGCGTTACCTGGACCGGGACGTTCACCCCAAGCGTCAACGTGACCGACACCACTAACCTGATCACCGTCGCCGCGACTTACACCGACACCGCCGGTAACGCCGGCACCGGGGCCAGCAGCGCCAACTACCAGA
>NZ_RFLV01000018.1 GCF_004920405.1 Pseudomonas leptonychotis | reverse complement strand
ACACCGCCCTCAGCGTCGGTGAGACCAGCCTGGTCACCATCACCTTCAGCGAGGCGGTCGTCGCCTTTGATAACACCGATGTCAGCGTCGAGAACGGCACCCTCAGCGCCTTGAGCAGCACCGATGGTGGTGTGACCTGGACCGGGACTTTCACCCCAAGCGTCAACGTGACCGACACCACTAACCTGATCACCGTCGCCGCGACCTACACCGACACTGCCGGTAACGCCGGCACCGGGGCCAGCAGCGCCAACTACCAGATCGACACCCAGGCTC
>NZ_RFLV01000017.1 GCF_004920405.1 Pseudomonas leptonychotis | reverse complement strand
TAACGTTTGGTTAAGGGGCCGGCTTTAGCCGGTCCCAGTGAGCGAAGCGAACGGTTTGAACCACTTGTTAGGCAGCGCCAAAAGAAGTGGTTCTACATACAAGTGAATACTCTAGTTCTTCATGCATTTCGTTGAAGAGCAAGAAAATGACCTCGGATATTTTTTGTATTTCAATGCCATCAAACTCTATTGTGGCTAGCCGACCAGGCGACCAATCAACAAGTTGCCATGAAGGAAGCACGGAAAATATTTTTTGTGCGTACGTATAAGGTGGCTCGTGTGAAGTGTACGAAAAATCGAGGGTGTTCCCGTAAACGCTGACCCAGTGCTCCGGACTTACTGCATCACTTAGCGTTGCAATTAGATGTGGATTCAAAGGTAGTAGGTCATCAGTGCTGCACTGAAGCGCCGTGGCAATGAGTTGGGCGATATGCTTTTGATGCATGCTGAAGAGCCTAACGTTTGGTTAAGGGGCGGGCTTTAGCCCGTCCCAGTGAGCGAAGCGAACGA
>NZ_RFLV01000016.1 GCF_004920405.1 Pseudomonas leptonychotis | reverse complement strand
ATAACGATAGGTTAAGGGGCGGGCTTTAGCCCGTCCCAGTGAGCGAAGCGAACGGCTTGAACCGCATGTTAGGCCGCACCACCGATGGCACGCCAGACATAAATACGTGATGACGCAAAGCCCCAGAGCCGGGCACTTGGAACATGTGTGTGCCGATGGCTCTGACGACCTCGACGTGCGCGGTATTCGGGCGAAAGCCAAAGCGATGTTGCGGAGTGGGGCGGTAGCAAGAGCGCAGAGATGAACCCGTTGGCGCTGTGCGTATTTGAGTTTCCGGATGCAAATGTTGCGGGCCGGGGATGAACAGGCGGCGCAACAAATCGGATTGTTCAACGTTAATACAGCGTTCTTGCGTAACGTCCATGTTCAAATTATTTATGGGTTGAACCCAGCCTAACGTTTGGTTAAGGGGCGGGCTTTAGCCCGTCCCAGTGAGCGCAGCGAACGGTTTGAACCATTTGTTAGGCCGCGCCGAGATGTAACGGCGGGCGCTGAACGTGATTGTTCGGTGCTTTTGGAT
>NZ_RFLV01000015.1 GCF_004920405.1 Pseudomonas leptonychotis | reverse complement strand
GCCTAACGTTTGGTTAAGGGGCGGGCTTTAGCCCGTCCCAGAGAGCGCAGCGAACGGTTTGAACCAATTGTTATGCGGCGTATGCATTAGGGTACATAGACCATGTAAATATTGAACTCGAAGCCATTTTTTGTTTCTGAAACATGAAGGCTAAGCGTAAGGTCGCTCCTACCCTCTGAGCGTGACCACAGATCAATTAGAGCATCCCATCTGTTTCCCATCCAGATGCAAACCGATGAATTCCAGGTTTCCTCTGGGAGCTCGATTAGCTCTACCCCATAGTCCTTAATGTAATTTTCAATTTGCTCCGCAGTTTCTGATTGCACTGGAGCTACTAAGGGGATAGATGCCGCTAGGTGGTAATCATGGCGCACAAAAGAATTGACGATTGATTTAATTACATTCCGCCATGCTGTCGGAATCGGACGCTCAGAGTCAGCGTCTTTAATTGCCGGAACCTCAGCTCTATTTTCTTTTGTGTCCATACTCGAAACTCTTCATAGCTGCATAACGTTTGGTTAAGGGGCCGGCTTTAGCCGGTCCCAGTGAGCGAAGCGAACG
>NZ_RFLV01000014.1 GCF_004920405.1 Pseudomonas leptonychotis | reverse complement strand
TGAATCGCCCCTAGTTTCGTAGACACCTCCAAGCCTCATAATACGGCCCACTAGGAGGTGCCATGAGTAACTCGCGTTATCCCGAAGAATTCAAAATTGAAGCCGTCAAGCAGGTCACTGAACGAGGCCTGCCTATAGCTGAGGTCGCTGCTCGCTTGGGCATGTCGACACACAGCCTGTGTGCGTGGGTGAAGCGCTACAGCAAGCCCCAGGAACAACGAGCGCAAGAGGACGATCAGCAAGCTGAGTTACGTCGCCTGCGCGCCGAACTCAAGCGCGTGACTGAAGAGCGAGACATTCTAAAAAAGGCCGCCGCGTACTTTGCCAAGGAGTGCGGCTGAAGTACGCCTTCATCAATCAGCTATCCGTGGATTACTCGGTTCGTCGCCTGTGCCTTACCTTGAAAGTCCATGCCAGTGGTTACTACGCCTGGCGTGCTGAGCCAAAGTCAGCGCGCGCCTTGGATGATCAGCGACTGCTGGGTTTGATCAAACACGCTTGGCTGGAAAGCGGTTGTGTTTACGGCTACCGAAAAATCTATGACGATCTGCGTGAGCTTGGAGAGCCGTGCGGTAGGAATCGCGTTGGGCGATTGATGCGCCAACATAGCCTACGTTCGCAGACCGGTTACCGGCGGCGACCGGGCCGTTATGGTGGTAAGCCTCCAGTCGCCTCACCGAATCACCTGGAGCGTAGATTCAATGTCACCGAACCCAACAAAGTCTGGGTCACGGACATAACCTACATCCGCACTTACGAGGGCTGGTTATTTTTGGCGGTGGTGCTCGATCTGTTTTCGCGGCAGGTCATTGGCTGGTCGATGAAGCCGCAGATGACGAGTGATCTAGCCATTGATGCATTGATGATGGCGGTTTGGCGACGTAAGCCAAAACAGGAGGTGATGATTCATTCTGATCAAGGTAGCCAGTTCAGCAGCGGCGACTGGCAAAGCTTCCTGAAAGCTAACAACTTGCTTGGCAGCATGAGTCGACGCGGAAATTGCCATGACAACGCGGTGGCTGAAAGCTTTTTCCAGTTGCTGAAAAGGGAACGGATCAAGCGAAGGATCTACAGCACAAGGCAGGGTGCCCGAGCCGATGTATTTGATTACATCGAGATGTTCTACAACCCAAAACGCCGACACGGTTTCAACAATCAGCTGTCGCCTGTAGAGTTTGAAAAGCGCTATTTCCAGAGGTTGGAGAGTGTCTAGAAAACCAGGGGCGATTCAG
>NZ_RFLV01000013.1 GCF_004920405.1 Pseudomonas leptonychotis | reverse complement strand
GTCAGCGTCTTTAATTGCCGGAACCTCAGCTCTATTTTCTTTTGTGTCCATACTCGAAACTCTTCATAGCTGCATAACGTTTGGTTAAGGGGCCGGCTTTAGCCGGTCCCAGTGAGCGAAGCGAACGATTTGAACCACTTGTTAGGCGCGGGCTTGAGTCGGGCACTGTAAGTTGTAGCAACACGATAGCTGGCAATGCTTTTGCTTTTAAGTGCTGTGCCTGATCTTTCATGCTGTTTGTGCCGTTTCATGTGCTTTTTCTGCTTGGTGATTTTGGAGCGCCTCAGCGCCAGCGCGATGCCATGGCCGGTGTGCCGGATATTGTTGAACCAAGATTTTTTGGCCCGCCCGCGATTTCAAATATCCAAAATTCTTTTCATGAGAAATACACGGTTTTGAACTATTGAATCCGCGATTTTCCATGTGCCCGCATTCCTTTGCTTTGTATGCCTAACGTTTGGTTAAGGGGCTTGCTTTAGCAAGTCCCAGAGAGCGCAGCGAACGATTTGAACCATTTGTTAGACTTTTCAAGTCGTGCGCGTTTGTGTGCATTTTTACAATTGCCTTTTGTACCTGAGACCGCCGCCGAGCGAAAGCCTAGCCTCCGGCATTTTCAAAATTAGCGCTGAACGTGACACAAGCGCTGCGCGTTACATTGTTAATTTGTGCCTGCCGATTACTTTGGCTTGGCAATGCATTTAAAGCACGAATTTAGTTGAACAGTGGAAGCGCCTTGCGGTGGAGCAGGAAAACTTAAGATTTACACCCCGAGAGCGATGTTGAAAACGCCACAAAACTAACAAAAGCAGCACTTCCGGAGGGAGCCTAACGTTTGGTTAAGGGGCTTGCTCTAGCAAGTCCCAGAGAGCGCAGCGAACGATTTGAACCAGTAGTTATACGTTTACCTTGTAACTTAAGGTTGCCTCATCGCCTGTGATTCCTCGAAAACCCCAGCAATGACTTGGCTGCTCAAATATTGTTATTTCGACATCAATAGGGCTAATGGATAAGTCACGCTCAAAAGCTGAAAATATTTGCTTTATGAGTTTCTTTTTTGTTTCTTCAGTACGCCCAGAAATCATGCTGATTTCTATGACTGTGTATTTTTCAGACCTGCCGCCTGGGTAATAGAAATTTGTTTTTTCAAGCGGGACGAAACGGTGAGCGCGCTTATCCTCAGGCAGCCCAAGAGCCGAAGTCATGCATCTATGCAGCGCATCAGACATCTTTGCTTTTATGGGATTTAAGTGAACATCAATTCCATAGACAGTGATCATTGCGATTCCTTGCAGGCGTATAACGATTGGTTAAGGGGCGGGCTTTAGCCCGTCCCAGTGAGCGAAGCGAACGATTTGAACCAGTTGTTATGTGCCGTTTTCGACGCAATTTTTTAATTTGCGCATGCTGAAACTGTTCTGAGGAATTCTATGTAGGGTGGCGAACTCAGGAATAGTTGGCTCTGCAATGATATTTGCATTGCTTACTTTCCAGGTAAGGGCGTCGTTGATTATTGTAATGGTAGCTCGTATCGGGTTTTCATTGTGCGCGCTAATTAGAGTTAGGGTTGCGACTTCATCTGATTCTGTAATGCCATATATAGTTGGCCTGTCCTCATAGGCCCAGCCCTGGTCGATTTTTGCTTTTCCGCGTGCCGTTCCATAGTGGAACCCGCAAATGTTTTTGCCTTGTTGCATTATAGAAATATTAAACTCATCAGTTATGTTTGTAACTGTACTGTGATTTTCAAATTTAACTGCCCATATACCCGAGAAATCAGCAAATGCCGGCGAAGATAATAAGAATAATAGACCGAGATAGAGTTGTAGGGGTTTCTTCATTTTTGGGTAAGGTACATAACGATAGGTTAAGGGGCGGGCTTTAGCCCGTCCCAGTGAGCGAAGCGAACGGCTTGAACCGCATGTTAGGCCGCACCACCGATGGCACGCCAGACATAAATACGTGATGACGCAAAGCCCCAGA
>NZ_RFLV01000012.1 GCF_004920405.1 Pseudomonas leptonychotis | reverse complement strand
AGGTCATCAGTGCTGCACTGAAGCGCCGTGGCAATGAGTTGGGCGATATGCTTTTGATGCATGCTGAAGAGCCTAACGTTTGGTTAAGGGGCGGGCTTTAGCCCGTCCCAGTGAGCGAAGCGAACGACTTGAACCGCTAGTTAGAGCCACTTAGGAAAAACTTAATAAAGTGATGCAGGCATCTCTGAATCAGATGTTGTGAGTAGCACGAATTACAAAAAATTAAGATGTTTTTCGCGCTGGAGCTCTAATGCCAATTTTAGATATTTTAAGATCTTCTAGTTTATAGCCTTTTAAGTGGTTAATGTCTTCCAGGTCTGTAACTTCCAACTCATAAAGAGTGTCCATTTTTGAAGGTGCTAGCTCAATTCTTAGCTCGGGCGCTCCATTTGTTTCAATGGAACAATTATCACTATCAAAGTAGGGTGTTCCAATAGAATCAGAAACCTGCTTTAGGCTAGACCCCACACCTATGCCGAGGTATGTGCCAGTGTATTTACCCCAGACCTCTATATATATAAGTTTTTCATTTTCATCAAATCCGAAAAAATGGCCTTTGTAGTTTAGATGGCATCCTGTTTTTCTCGGCTTTTGGTCAAATGATGCAATTACTTCTTTTTGGGCCATACCGATGTGCCAACCATCAATATATTTTCCGGGTTCAATTCTATTTTCCATGACTTTCTCCAATATTGAATGTGTGCTCTAACGTTTGGTTAAGGGGCGGGCTTTAGCCCGTCCCAGTGAGCGCAGCGAACGGTTTGAACCAGTTGTTAGGCATTTTCGCTCAGCTGGATTCTGCTCACTAGCTTTTTGTATTCCCTGAATTCTTGAAGGCATCGCTTATTTTTTACTAGGTGCTCGAAGTGAAATTTTAGCCTGGCGATTTGTTGCTTTGACAGCTCTTGAGGTTTTAAGAGCCTGGCTAGTCTTTCTTTTATAAAGCCTGAGTAAGACCCAAAGTAGTCCATCTCAATATATCTGATTGCTAACTCTATACAGGCCTTGTCGCCTTTCTTAATTCCGTTGCCTATTTCATATAGTGATTTTCTATACTGTAGCCAGTTGTAGCGATCAGGCATCCAGGAAGGCGCACCGGGTTCAGATGCCTCGCCAGAATCGATTTCAAAAGAGCCGCCCAGCGACTTATGTAATGAAACGATTTCAGCTTTGGACCAGCCACTGGGAACGCCGTGGTAAATGTCTAATGGCGTATTTTGTGAAGACTGACGATCCATGTTTTGCCTAACGTTTGGTTAAGGGGCCGGCTTTAGCCGGTCCCAGTGAGCGGAGCGAGCGATTTGAACCAATTGTTAGAGAAGTCACTAAGTCAGTTTTCTAGAAAGCCATGTAAACCAATGAGCCAAGAGTGAAGGTTTACTCTTGCACCAATCATCTTCTGGCTGTTCTGAGTGAGTTTTCTCTAGCAGTAGACCATGGGAAAGTACGTTCACCCCGGTGGCGGCAAGTATGAATGGTATTAACCAAGAGGCAGCTGTGACTCCCGATGAAAATAGCTCTGTAAAGAGTTCTGTCCAAATGCTAGGAGTGCAATTCTCAATATAGAAACTATTGAATTTATCTGCACCCTGCATAGAGTCGCAAATAAATTGTAGCTTGGATGGTCTGTTTAGCACCTGGTCAATGATCTGCAAGCAGGCAAGTAGGATTCCGGAATGGACTATTATTCTGAGCCCGGTTTTAATTAATAATTCCTTTTCTGTGCTTTTAGCGACTTTGACTCTATAAACCAAAAGTATACAAATTGAGGATGCAACGAAAGCAGCAATAAAGAACAGTGTTACAAATAATATTTTTAAGGATATTTCCATTTTGAACTGATTTCTCTAACGTTCAGGTTAAGGGGCGGGCTTAGCCCGTCCCAGCGAGCGAAGCGAGTGATTTGAACCGCTTGTTAGGCTCGCGCTTGAGCCGAGCGCTGTAAGCGGAAACAGCACGATAGCTGGCAATGCTTTTGCTTTTAAGTGCTGTGCCTGATCTTTCATGCTGTTTGTGCCGTTTCATGTGCTTTTTCTGCTTGGCGATTTTGGAGCGCCTCAGCGCCAGCGCGATGCCATGGCCGGTGTGCCGGATATTGCTGAACCAGGATTGTTTGGCCCGCCCGCGATTTCAAATACCCAAAATTATTTTCATGAGAAATACACGATTTTGAACTATTGATTCCGCGATTTTCCATGCAAGCACATTCCTTTGCTTTGTTTGCCTAACGTTTGGTTAAGGGGCGGGCTTTAGCCCGTCCCAGAGAGCGCAGCGAACGGTTTGAACCAATTGTTATGCGGCGTATGCATTAGGGTACATAGACCATGTAAATATTGAACTCGAAGCCAT
>NZ_RFLV01000011.1 GCF_004920405.1 Pseudomonas leptonychotis | reverse complement strand
AGGTCATCAGTGCTGCACTGAAGCGCCGTGGCAATGAGTTGGGCGATATGCTTTTGATGCATGCTGAAGAGCCTAACGTTTGGTTAAGGGGCGGGCTTTAGCCCGTCCCAGTGAGCGAAGCGAACGATTTGAACCACTTGTTAGGCATTGGTGATTTCAAGTGTTCGCTTCTTATTGATGTATGATCGAATAACAAGATATATGAGTTTAGCCGTAATTCCAGCTGAGAAACTTAGGCAGAATAGAATGACGAATAAAATACCCAAGGCATCACCAGGGCCTCCAAGTGTCGGATCTGAGGCAATTAGGTGTTGATGATAAAAATAAAACCCGAAGCAGATTGAATTAAATGCCACGCCAAAGCCTATAAGATATTTCCACGATGGTACTAACAGAGGAGCGATAAACAAGGCGATGGAAATTCCGATGATTTGATGCATAGCTGTTCCGTGCGGTGCCTAACGTTTGGTTAAGGGGCGGGCTTTAGCCCGTCCCAGTGAGCGCAGCGAACGGTTTGAACCAGTTGTTAGGTGTAACTGCACGCAATGCAGTATTTGGTCAGCTTTTCTCATACTGACCTTCGTGTTCTGTGCCTGTATCGAAGAAGGCATCGATGTATTGTTCAGGCTCAAGGTCACTTTCACGTAGCAAAGAAAATACTTCTATTGCGTTTGCCGTAACAGGTTCAAATAAAGCAAAGCCTTGTGAGTACCCTAAGAATTCCATGTCATCTGATGCATATTCATCGGCTTCTTGCTCTGCAAGTTCAATTGCTTGATTGATACTGGTTGCTTGCCACAAAGTGATACGTTCTTCGTACAGATTCTTCGCTTTCTGATTTGGGCGAGACTCCCAACGGAAAAGGCATCTAACCGAGTACGACGCAATATTCATTCAGTTGCACCTAACGTTTGGTTAAGGGGCGGGCTTTAGCCCGTCCCAGTGAGCGAAGCGAGCGATTTGAACCAGTTGTTATGCGCCAACACGGCGAACTAATGTTCTAGAGCACCCAATACTTAAGAGATGGCGGCGCAAGTTGGAATCAATATGTTGATTTAGCTCAGCCACAAGATACTCAATATCTTCTATTGTCTTCTGAGCATCAATGGCTGTTATTGACAGCAACGTTACTTTTGGACGATCACAGTTGTGAATGCAGTCGTGCCTTCTTTGGATAATTGATGAGAATCTATTCGTCAACTTCTCCAGCATTGCCTTTTTTTGAGTGTTCTGGTCGGCGGGAGAAAGCCTGCGATAGGCAGTTGCTGTGATTCCAGCAAGACGTTGCTTAGCTCCTCGCCTGAGCAACCAATGTTCCATCATAGCTTTATCAAGAATCTTATTTGTATCATCCATTATGTGATTGAAAAGGTCCTTGACCTTCGTGAGCGAAAGTACATTGTCCTTTTCAATAAGATCTCTTGCAGCGTTACGCCATTTCCAATTTGATTTTGAAGCGTGAATTTGAAGAAGCGTATTTATGGGGAGTTTAATTGACTTTATTTTATCGGTTAGCTTAATGCTGGGGTCTATATTCTTTGCATTCAGTATTTTGGCTAGGACATCAGCAAATGCGTCACAAAAATAAGCATCCATGGCTCCAACAGCCATCATCCAAGATGATCTGTAAATATCATCTGCTAACACTGATGCCGGCGCAGGAAATGTATCAGCATGAGCTTTTAAATTTCTTGCTCGCTCTATGTCTTGAGTAAAGTGCCCAAAAGCTGTTGCCGGCATAAATTCTTCCCTGGTGCATAACGTTTGGTTAAGGGGCGGGCTTTAGCCCGTCCCAGTGAGCGAAGCGAACGGTTTGAACCACTTGTTAGGCCGTTGTGTCCCAGTAAAAATGTAAATACTCATTGGTGTACTCGGCAAATATAGAAATAATGAATTCTGTTTTTAATGAGTACATCATTAGCGCCCCTATGAATTCCTGCCCGCCAATAACTGGCAGTGGTGGTGGCGAAATTAAGCCTGAGCATTGAGTGAATATCTCAAAATTCATCTCATCTTCTGTGATTTTTTCGAAGGCACTATCTGTGATATATGAGGAAAAATATTCCTCTCGTCCACGCCAATCAGCAAGCCACTCGCTGGCCAGCCAAAACCTTATTCCGTTATCATTTAATGCTTTTGGTGCCCTAGATATTCGTATGGTCTCTTCGCCGTCTGGAACGGTAAATGAGTATTGTGGATATGTGACATAGTAAAGACCCGGGTAGCGTTCAAAATATAAGCTATCGCTCAGGAGTTTCTTACCAAATTCACTGAATTCTGTATGTGTAAACATAGAGCCTAACGTTTAAGCTAAGGGGCGGGCTTTAGCCCGTCCCAGTGAGCGAAGCGAACGATTTGAGCGCATTGTTATAAGCCAAGCACGCCATGACGATATTTCCCTAAATCTACAACCCATGAATTTGATATCCGGTGCAACTGATGCGCAAGGTTGCGAAGACATTCTGGAGTGAAAAAACGGTTTTCTTCACCTAACTCAGAGTTTATGAATTCGAGAATATTGCCATGGCAGATATTGTGACGGTTGCGAACAAGCTCAACATCAGTGCGGTTTGGCTTTTCGGATGCCAGCTTTGCGGCGAAATCAGGCTCATTGTCGAAGGCCAGAGAACCTATAGGGATGCCAAGTTCGTTGGCTGCATTTATGAGATTGTTGCTTAGTAACTTGTAGGGCGAAAGCTCTGTAATGTTTGATTTCTTTTCGGCTTGAGCCATGGTTATACGCATGGATGCTTCAATTCCGTTAAGAAAGCATGAGCATGCGGGGATATATAACTCATTCTGTAATGCTTTGACGGCTTGAATGAAAAACCAATGAATCTCTGCACCTCGTAAGTGCTCAATGAAGTGCCACTGCTCCTTCAACTCAAAATCACGTCTTTCAAAGCTATCATCAGGCTCAAACATTTTTGTCTCTTGGCTTATAACGATAGGTTAAGGGGCGGGCTTTAGCCCGTCCCAGTGAGCGAAGCGAACGGCTTGAACCGCATGTTAGGCCGCACCACCGATGGCACGCCAGACATAAATACGTGATGACGCAAAGCCCCAGA
>NZ_RFLV01000010.1 GCF_004920405.1 Pseudomonas leptonychotis | reverse complement strand
AAAGTAAAACCCCCGACCAGTTTCCTGATCGGGGGTTTTGGTGTAGGTGCTTGACGATGACCTACTCTCACATGGGGAAACCCCACACTACCATCGGCGATGCATCGTTTCACTACTGAGTTCGGGATGGGATCAGGTGGTTCCAATGCTCTATGGTCGTCAAGCGATTCAGCTGGAGTCTCGTTGTTAGACGCGGCTCCGAATTGGGTATGTGATAAAGGGTTTTGCAGTTCTTACAAATTTTCGGCTGTTGCAGTCTTCATAGAGACACGCAAACATCAAATTGTTTGGGTGTTATATGGTCAAGCCTCACGGGCAATTAGTATTGGTTAGCTCAACGCCTCACAGCGCTTACACACCCAACCTATCAACGTCGTAGTCTTCGACGGCCCTTTAGGGAACTCAAGGTTCCAGTGAGATCTCATCTCAAGGCAAGTTTCCCGCTTAGATGCTTTCAGCGGTTATCTTTTCCGAACGTAGCTACCCGGCAATGCCACTGGCGTGACAACCGGAACACCAGAGGTTCGTCCACTCCGGTCCTCTCGTACTAGGAGCAGCCCCTTTCAAATCTCAAACGTCCACGGCAGATAGGGACCGAACTGTCTCACGACGTTCTAAACCCAGCTCGCGTACCACTTTAAATGGCGAACAGCCATACCCTTGGGACCGGCTTCAGCCCCAGGATGTGATGAGCCGACATCGAGGTGCCAAACACCGCCGTCGATATGAACTCTTGGGCGGTATCAGCCTGTTATCCCCGGAGTACCTTTTATCCGTTGAGCGATGGCCCTTCCATACAGAACCACCGGATCACTAAGACCTACTTTCGTACCTGCTCGACGTGTCTGTCTCGCAGTCAAGCGCGCTTTTGCCTTTATACTCTACGACCGATTTCCGACCGGTCTGAGCGCACCTTCGTACTCCTCCGTTACTCTTTAGGAGGAGACCGCCCCAGTCAAACTACCCACCATACACTGTCCTCGATCCGGATAACGGACCAGAGTTAGAACCTCAAGGTTGCCAGGGTGGTATTTCAAGGTTGGCTCCACGCGAACTAGCGTCCACGCTTCAAAGCCTCCCACCTATCCTACACAAGCAAACTCAAAGTCCAGTGCAAAGCTATAGTAAAGGTTCACGGGGTCTTTCCGTCTAGCCGCGGATACACTGCATCTTCACAGCGATTTCAATTTCACTGAGTCTCGGGTGGAGACAGCGCCGCCATCGTTACGCCATTCGTGCAGGTCGGAACTTACCCGACAAGGAATTTCGCTACCTTAGGACCGTTATAGTTACGGCCGCCGTTTACCGGGGCTTCGATCAAGAGCTTCGCGTTAGCTAACCCCATCAATTAACCTTCCGGCACCGGGCAGGCGTCACACCCTATACGTCCACTTTCGTGTTTGCAGAGTGCTGTGTTTTTAATAAACAGTCGCAGCGGCCTGGTATCTTCGACCGGCATGGGCTTACGCAGTAAATGCTTCACCCTCACCGGCGCACCTTCTCCCGAAGTTACGGTGCCATTTTGCCTAGTTCCTTCACCCGAGTTCTCTCAAGCGCCTTGGTATTCTCTACCTAACCACCTGTGTCGGTTTGGGGTACGGTTCCTAATTACCTGAAGCTTAGAAGCTTTTCCTGGAAGCATGGCATCAACCACTTCGTCGTCTAAAAGACAACTCGTCATCAGTTCTCGGCCTTGATCTCCCGGATTTACCTAAGAAATCAGCCTACCACCTTAAACACGGACAACCAACGCCGTGCTGGCCTAGCCTTCTCCGTCCCTCCATCGCAGTAATTAGAAGTACGGGAATATTAACCCGTTTCCCATCGATTACGCATTTCTGCCTCACCTTAGGGGCCGACTCACCCTGCGTCGATTAACGTTGCGCAGGAAACCTTGGTCTTTCGGCGTGGGAGTTTTTCACTCCCATTGTCGTTACTCATGTCAGCATTCGCACTTCTGATACCTCCAGCAAGCTTCTCAACTCACCTTCACAGGCTTACAGAACGCTCCTCTACCGCTCAACTTACGTTGAACCCGTAGCTTCGGTGTATGGTTTGAGCCCCGTTAAATCTTCCGCGCAGGCCGACTCGACTAGTGAGCTATTACGCTTTCTTTAAAGGGTGGCTGCTTCTAAGCCAACCTCCTAGCTGTCTAAGCCTTCCCACATCGTTTCCCACTTAACCATAACTTTGGGACCTTAGCTGACGGTCTGGGTTGTTTCCCTTTTCACGACGGACGTTAGCACCCGCCGTGTGTCTCCCGTGCTGACACTTGTTGGTATTCGGAGTTTGCATCGGTTTGGTAAGTCGGGATGACCCCCTAGCCGAAACAGTGCTCTACCCCCAACAGTGATACACGAGGCGCTACCTAAATAGCTTTCGAGGAGAACCAGCTATCTCCGAGCTTGATTAGCCTTTCACTCCGATCCACAGGTCATCCGCTAACTTTTCAACGGTAGTCGGTTCGGTCCTCCAGTTAGTGTTACCCAACCTTCAACCTGCCCATGGATAGATCGCCCGGTTTCGGGTCTATACCCAGCGACTGTCGCCCTATTAAGACTCGCTTTCGCTACGCCTCCCCTATTCGGTTAAGCTCGCCACTGAATATAAGTCGCTGACCCATTATACAAAAGGTACGCAGTCACCCAACAAAGTGGGCTCCCACTGCTTGTACGCATACGGTTTCAGGATCTATTTCACTCCCCTCTCCGGGGTTCTTTTCGCCTTTCCCTCACGGTACTAGTTCACTATCGGTCAGTCAGTAGTATTTAGCCTTGGAGGATGGTCCCCCCATATTCAGACAAAGTTTCTCGTGCTCCGTCCTACTCGATTTCATTGATAAGAGATTTTCGTGTACGGGGCTATCACCCACTACGGCGGCACTTTCCAGAGCCTTCCACTAATCTCAAATCAACTTAAGGGCTAGTCCCCGTTCGCTCGCCACTACTAAGGGAATCTCGGTTGATTTCTTTTCCTCAGGGTACTTAGATGTTTCAGTTCCCCTGGTTCGCCTTACACACCTATGTATTCAGTGTGTAATAACCAGCTTATGCTGGCTGGGTTCCCCCATTCAGAGATCTCCGGATCAAAGTCTGTTTGCCGACTCCCCGGAGCTTATCGCAGGCTACAACGTCTTTCATCGCCTCTGACTGCCAAGGCATCCACCGTATGCGCTTCTTCACTTGACCATATAACCCCAAGCAATCTGGTTACTGTCTCTAACGTGAAGACGACATTCGCCGAAAATTTGCAATTGAGAACTACAAATTTTACCTTGACCAAATTAATTACCAGTGAAAGTAATTAATCAGTCACTTCTATCACATACCCAAATTTTTAAAGAACGATTTTCTTACTGGTCAAAGACCAGAAATCAACATTCATCTACTGTGAGTAGGAACGTTCATTTCTGAACTCTTACGGTGCTGTATATGGTGGAGCCAAGCGGGATCGAACCGCTGACCTCCTGCGTGCAAGGCAGGCGCTCTCCCAGCTGAGCTATGGCCCCATATTCGTACAAGGCCAAACCCCACAACAATTGGTGGGTCTGGGCAGATTCGAACTGCCGACCTCACCCTTATCAGGGGTGCGCTCTAACCAACTGAGCTACAGACCCAATCGTCTTTTTCAATGAATCAAGCAATTCGTGTGGGAACTTATGAAGAAGCTGAAGTCTTCGATTAAGGAGGTGATCCAGCCGCAGGTTCCCCTACGGCTACCTTGTTACGACTTCACCCCAGTCATGAATCACACCGTGGTAACCGTCCCCCCGAAGGTTAGACTAGCTACTTCTGGTGCAACCCACTCCCATGGTGTGACGGGCGGTGTGTACAAGGCCCGGGAACGTATTCACCGTGACATTCTGATTCACGATTACTAGCGATTCCGACTTCACGCAGTCGAGTTGCAGACTGCGATCCGGACTACGATCGGTTTTATGGGATTAGCTCCACCTCGCGGCTTGGCAACCCTTTGTACCGACCATTGTAGCACGTGTGTAGCCCTGGCCGTAAGGGCCATGATGACTTGACGTCATCCCCACCTTCCTCCGGTTTGTCACCGGCAGTCTCCTTAGAGTTCCCACCATTACGTGCTGGTAACTAAGGACAAGGGTTGCGCTCGTTACGGGACTTAACCCAACATCTCACGACACGAGCTGACGACAGCCATGCAGCACCTGTGTCTGAGTTCCCGAAGGCACCAATCTATCTCTAGAAAGTTCTCAGCATGTCAAGGCCAGGTAAGGTTCTTCGCGTTGCTTCGAATTAAACCACATGCTCCACCGCTTGTGCGGGCCCCCGTCAATTCATTTGAGTTTTAACCTTGCGGCCGTACTCCCCAGGCGGTCAACTTAATGCGTTAGCTGCGCCACTAAGAGTTCAAGACTCCCAACGGCTAGTTGACATCGTTTACGGCGTGGACTACCAGGGTATCTAATCCTGTTTGCTCCCCACGCTTTCGCACCTCAGTGTCAGTACCAGTCCAGGTAGTCGCCTTCGCCACTGGTGTTCCTTCCTATATCTACGCATTTCACCGCTACACAGGAAATTCCACTACCCTCTACCGTACTCTAGCTCAGCAGTTTTGGATGCAGTTCCCAGGTTGAGCCCGGGGATTTCACATTCAACTTACTGAACCACCTACGCGCGCTTTACGCCCAGTAATTCCGATTAACGCTTGCACCCTTCGTATTACCGCGGCTGCTGGCACGAAGTTAGCCGGTGCTTATTCTGTCGGTAACGTCAAAGTAGCAACGTATTAAGTTACTACCCTTCCTCCCAACTTAAAGTGCTTTACAATCCGAAGACCTTCTTCACACACGCGGCATGGCTGGATCAGGCTTTCGCCCATTGTCCAATATTCCCCACTGCTGCCTCCCGTAGGAGTCTGGACCGTGTCTCAGTTCCAGTGTGACTGATCATCCTCTCAGACCAGTTACGGATCGTAGCCTTGGTGAGCCATTACCTCACCAACTAGCTAATCCGACCTAGGCTCATCTAATGGCGCGAGGCCCGAAGGTCCCCCGCTTTCTCCCGTAGGACGTATGCGGTATTAGCGTCCGTTTCCGAACGTTATCCCCCACCACTAGGCAGATTCCTAGGCATTACTCACCCGTCCGCCGCTCTCAAGAGAAGCAAGCTTCTCTCTACCGCTCGACTTGCATGTGTTAGGCCTGCCGCCAGCGTTCAATCTGAGCCATGATCAAACTCTTCAGTTCAATACTGCTTGGGTTTTGAGAAAACCCTAAACTTAGCTCAGCAATCGTTGGTTACATCTTTGATTTCTCGCGGAGTAACTTGTGATGCTGATAATCTTGCGACTAGCAGTCTTACCTCACAAGCACCCACACGAATTGCTTGATTCAGTTGTTAAAGAGCGGGTGGTTAAGTCTTTCGTCTCAACCGAGGCGCGCATTCTACAGCAGCCTCATCTTCCGTCAAGCTATTTTTCGAAGTTCTTTTTGCAAAAAGTTCTTACTACTCAATAACTTGCATTACGTCTTGCTAGCCATGATTTTGATCACTCAAAACTTCATGCCTGTACTAATAGTAAAACCCCCGGCCAGTTTCCTGATCGGGGGTTTTGGTGTAGGTGCTTGACGATGACCTACTCTCACATGGGGAAACCCCACACTACCATCGGCGATGCATCGTTTCACTACTGAGTTCGGGATGGGATCAGGTGGTTCCAATGCTCTATGGTCGTCAAGCGATTCAGCTGGAGTCTCGTTGTTAGACGCGGCTCCGAATTGGGTATGTGATAAAGGGTTTTGCAGTTCTTACAAATTTTCGGCTGTTGCAGTCTTCATAGAGACACGCAAACATCAAATTGTTTGGGTGTTATATGGTCAAGCCTCACGGGCAATTAGTATTGGTTAGCTCAACGCCTCACAGCGCTTACACACCCAACCTATCAACGTCGTAGTCTTCGACGGCCCTTTAGGGAACTCAAGGTTCCAGTGAGATCTCATCTCAAGGCAAGTTTCCCGCTTAGATGCTTTCAGCGGTTATCTTTTCCGAACGTAGCTACCCGGCAATGCCACTGGCGTGACAACCGGAACACCAGAGGTTCGTCCACTCCGGTCCTCTCGTACTAGGAGCAGCCCCTTTCAAATCTCAAACGTCCACGGCAGATAGGGACCGAACTGTCTCACGACGTTCTAAACCCAGCTCGCGTACCACTTTAAATGGCGAACAGCCATACCCTTGGGACCGGCTTCAGCCCCAGGATGTGATGAGCCGACATCGAGGTGCCAAACACCGCCGTCGATATGAACTCTTGGGCGGTATCAGCCTGTTATCCCCGGAGTACCTTTTATCCGTTGAGCGATGGCCCTTCCATACAGAACCACCGGATCACTAAGACCTACTTTCGTACCTGCTCGACGTGTCTGTCTCGCAGTCAAGCGCGCTTTTGCCTTTATACTCTACGACCGATTTCCGACCGGTCTGAGCGCACCTTCGTACTCCTCCGTTACTCTTTAGGAGGAGACCGCCCCAGTCAAACTACCCACCATACACTGTCCTCGATCCGGATAACGGACCAGAGTTAGAACCTCAAGGTTGCCAGGGTGGTATTTCAAGGTTGGCTCCACGCGAACTAGCGTCCACGCTTCAAAGCCTCCCACCTATCCTACACAAGCAAACTCAAAGTCCAGTGCAAAGCTATAGTAAAGGTTCACGGGGTCTTTCCGTCTAGCCGCGGATACACTGCATCTTCACAGCGATTTCAATTTCACTGAGTCTCGGGTGGAGACAGCGCCGCCATCGTTACGCCATTCGTGCAGGTCGGAACTTACCCGACAAGGAATTTCGCTACCTTAGGACCGTTATAGTTACGGCCGCCGTTTACCGGGGCTTCGATCAAGAGCTTCGCGTTAGCTAACCCCATCAATTAACCTTCCGGCACCGGGCAGGCGTCACACCCTATACGTCCACTTTCGTGTTTGCAGAGTGCTGTGTTTTTAATAAACAGTCGCAGCGGCCTGGTATCTTCGACCGGCATGGGCTTACGCAGTAAATGCTTCACCCTCACCGGCGCACCTTCTCCCGAAGTTACGGTGCCATTTTGCCTAGTTCCTTCACCCGAGTTCTCTCAAGCGCCTTGGTATTCTCTACCTAACCACCTGTGTCGGTTTGGGGTACGGTTCCTAATTACCTGAAGCTTAGAAGCTTTTCCTGGAAGCATGGCATCAACCACTTCGTCGTCTAAAAGACAACTCGTCATCAGTTCTCGGCCTTGATCTCCCGGATTTACCTAAGAAATCAGCCTACCACCTTAAACACGGACAACCAACGCCGTGCTGGCCTAGCCTTCTCCGTCCCTCCATCGCAGTAATTAGAAGTACGGGAATATTAACCCGTTTCCCATCGATTACGCATTTCTGCCTCACCTTAGGGGCCGACTCACCCTGCGTCGATTAACGTTGCGCAGGAAACCTTGGTCTTTCGGCGTGGGAGTTTTTCACTCCCATTGTCGTTACTCATGTCAGCATTCGCACTTCTGATACCTCCAGCAAGCTTCTCAACTCACCTTCACAGGCTTACAGAACGCTCCTCTACCGCTCAACTTACGTTGAACCCGTAGCTTCGGTGTATGGTTTGAGCCCCGTTAAATCTTCCGCGCAGGCCGACTCGACTAGTGAGCTATTACGCTTTCTTTAAAGGGTGGCTGCTTCTAAGCCAACCTCCTAGCTGTCTAAGCCTTCCCACATCGTTTCCCACTTAACCATAACTTTGGGACCTTAGCTGACGGTCTGGGTTGTTTCCCTTTTCACGACGGACGTTAGCACCCGCCGTGTGTCTCCCGTGCTGACACTTGTTGGTATTCGGAGTTTGCATCGGTTTGGTAAGTCGGGATGACCCCCTAGCCGAAACAGTGCTCTACCCCCAACAGTGATACACGAGGCGCTACCTAAATAGCTTTCGAGGAGAACCAGCTATCTCCGAGCTTGATTAGCCTTTCACTCCGATCCACAGGTCATCCGCTAACTTTTCAACGGTAGTCGGTTCGGTCCTCCAGTTAGTGTTACCCAACCTTCAACCTGCCCATGGATAGATCGCCCGGTTTCGGGTCTATACCCAGCGACTGTCGCCCTATTAAGACTCGCTTTCGCTACGCCTCCCCTATTCGGTTAAGCTCGCCACTGAATATAAGTCGCTGACCCATTATACAAAAGGTACGCAGTCACCCAACAAAGTGGGCTCCCACTGCTTGTACGCATACGGTTTCAGGATCTATTTCACTCCCCTCTCCGGGGTTCTTTTCGCCTTTCCCTCACGGTACTAGTTCACTATCGGTCAGTCAGTAGTATTTAGCCTTGGAGGATGGTCCCCCCATATTCAGACAAAGTTTCTCGTGCTCCGTCCTACTCGATTTCATTGATAAGAGATTTTCGTGTACGGGGCTATCACCCACTACGGCGGCACTTTCCAGAGCCTTCCACTAATCTCAAATCAACTTAAGGGCTAGTCCCCGTTCGCTCGCCACTACTAAGGGAATCTCGGTTGATTTCTTTTCCTCAGGGTACTTAGATGTTTCAGTTCCCCTGGTTCGCCTTACACACCTATGTATTCAGTGTGTAATAACCAGCTTATGCTGGCTGGGTTCCCCCATTCAGAGATCTCCGGATCAAAGTCTGTTTGCCGACTCCCCGGAGCTTATCGCAGGCTACAACGTCTTTCATCGCCTCTGACTGCCAAGGCATCCACCGTATGCGCTTCTTCACTTGACCATATAACCCCAAGCAATCTGGTTACTGTCTCTAACGTGAAGACGACATTCGCCGAAAATTTGCAATTGAGAACTACAAATTTTACCTTGACCAAATTAATTACCAGTGAAAGTAATTAATCAGTCACTTCTATCACATACCCAAATTTTTAAAGAACGATTTTCTTACTGGTCAAAGACCAGAAATCAACATTCATCTACTGTGAGTAGGAACGTTCATTTCTGAACTCTTACGGTGCTGTATATGGTGGAGCCAAGCGGGATCGAACCGCTGACCTCCTGCGTGCAAGGCAGGCGCTCTCCCAGCTGAGCTATGGCCCCATATTCGTACAAGGCCAAACCCCACAACAATTGGTGGGTCTGGGCAGATTCGAACTGCCGACCTCACCCTTATCAGGGGTGCGCTCTAACCAACTGAGCTACAGACCCAATCGTCTTTTTCAATGAATCAAGCAATTCGTGTGGGAACTTATGAAGAAGCTGAAGTCTTCGATTAAGGAGGTGATCCAGCCGCAGGTTCCCCTACGGCTACCTTGTTACGACTTCACCCCAGTCATGAATCACACCGTGGTAACCGTCCCCCCGAAGGTTAGACTAGCTACTTCTGGTGCAACCCACTCCCATGGTGTGACGGGCGGTGTGTACAAGGCCCGGGAACGTATTCACCGTGACATTCTGATTCACGATTACTAGCGATTCCGACTTCACGCAGTCGAGTTGCAGACTGCGATCCGGACTACGATCGGTTTTATGGGATTAGCTCCACCTCGCGGCTTGGCAACCCTTTGTACCGACCATTGTAGCACGTGTGTAGCCCTGGCCGTAAGGGCCATGATGACTTGACGTCATCCCCACCTTCCTCCGGTTTGTCACCGGCAGTCTCCTTAGAGTTCCCACCATTACGTGCTGGTAACTAAGGACAAGGGTTGCGCTCGTTACGGGACTTAACCCAACATCTCACGACACGAGCTGACGACAGCCATGCAGCACCTGTGTCTGAGTTCCCGAAGGCACCAATCTATCTCTAGAAAGTTCTCAGCATGTCAAGGCCAGGTAAGGTTCTTCGCGTTGCTTCGAATTAAACCACATGCTCCACCGCTTGTGCGGGCCCCCGTCAATTCATTTGAGTTTTAACCTTGCGGCCGTACTCCCCAGGCGGTCAACTTAATGCGTTAGCTGCGCCACTAAGAGTTCAAGACTCCCAACGGCTAGTTGACATCGTTTACGGCGTGGACTACCAGGGTATCTAATCCTGTTTGCTCCCCACGCTTTCGCACCTCAGTGTCAGTACCAGTCCAGGTAGTCGCCTTCGCCACTGGTGTTCCTTCCTATATCTACGCATTTCACCGCTACACAGGAAATTCCACTACCCTCTACCGTACTCTAGCTCAGCAGTTTTGGATGCAGTTCCCAGGTTGAGCCCGGGGATTTCACATTCAACTTACTGAACCACCTACGCGCGCTTTACGCCCAGTAATTCCGATTAACGCTTGCACCCTTCGTATTACCGCGGCTGCTGGCACGAAGTTAGCCGGTGCTTATTCTGTCGGTAACGTCAAAGTAGCAACGTATTAAGTTACTACCCTTCCTCCCAACTTAAAGTGCTTTACAATCCGAAGACCTTCTTCACACACGCGGCATGGCTGGATCAGGCTTTCGCCCATTGTCCAATATTCCCCACTGCTGCCTCCCGTAGGAGTCTGGACCGTGTCTCAGTTCCAGTGTGACTGATCATCCTCTCAGACCAGTTACGGATCGTAGCCTTGGTGAGCCATTACCTCACCAACTAGCTAATCCGACCTAGGCTCATCTAATGGCGCGAGGCCCGAAGGTCCCCCGCTTTCTCCCGTAGGACGTATGCGGTATTAGCGTCCGTTTCCGAACGTTATCCCCCACCACTAGGCAGATTCCTAGGCATTACTCACCCGTCCGCCGCTCTCAAGAGAAGCAAGCTTCTCTCTACCGCTCGACTTGCATGTGTTAGGCCTGCCGCCAGCGTTCAATCTGAGCCATGATCAAACTCTTCAGTTCAATACTGCTTGGGTTTTGAGAAAACCCTAAACTTAGCTCAGCAATCGTTGGTTACATCTTTGATTTCTCGCGGAGTAACTTGTGATGCTGATAATCTTGCGACTAGCAGTCTTACCTCACAAGCACCCACACGAATTGCTTGATTCAGTTGTTAAAGAGCGGGTGGTTAAGTCTTTCGTCTCAACCGAGGCGCGCATTCTACAGCAGCCTCATCTTCCGTCAAG
>NZ_RFLV01000009.1 GCF_004920405.1 Pseudomonas leptonychotis | reverse complement strand
TTATCGAATGCGAGTGTTTCGGGCCGGATTTGAACGACCGCTGAGGGCTTACAGACTGCATCCGAACATTGTTATTTGTACGCATAACTTCCTTGTTATCCCGAGCTTTGCTGTGCCGCCTAACGATTGGTTAAGGGGCGGGCTTTAGCCCGTCCCAGTGAGCGAAGCGAACGGTTTGAACCACTAGTTATAAGACATGCTCCGGAGGGGCGTTCTCTGACAGCATGTCTAAGTAGCACTCTAGATTGCCCTTAATTTTCTCGAAGACTTTTGGGAAATAACTAGCCAGCTCATGGAACGTTGGGCTGTCCGACGTCGGGCCACCATGGTAGTTGCGCATGTGACTGAGAATGTCTGATTTTTCTTCTGCCGATATGGAATCAAGTGGGTTGAGCGCATTGTAACCATGGAAGTTAGAGAGATGGATAAATGCGCAACCGAATTTATATACAGAGCGAGCCCAGCCCGCGAAATTTTCTGCTACTTCAACCATCATTGCGTCAGTGACAATGGCCATTTTTCTTTTTGGGGTCTGAACAGTCCAGCGTTCTCCGTTGATGGTACAGGCCATCAACCTGTTTCTTTCTATTAGATCAGGGATAGACAGGAGGTATAGAACCCTAATTAGGGAATCAAGCTCCTGCCGAAGAATGGACATCATTGATCCAGGAAGGTCGTGTATGCGTGAAAACGCCATGTCATGTTCATCGGAGCGTGATTTTATTAGCTCTATGAATTCGCGCACAAAACTATCCTTGTCTTATAACGTTTGGTTAAGGGGCGGGCTTTAGCCCGTCCCAGTGAGCGCAGCGAACGATTTGAACCGCTTGTTAGGCCGCGCCCCGATGGAACGCCGGATACAAAACGTGATTGCTCAATGCCGCTGGATGTGTGGATTTGAACATGCGCGTGTGAGCTTTCAGATTGTGGGTTGGAGCATACGTGCGCGGGCGTGCAGATTGAAAGAGGCGAGCTTGAATACGCGTGCCGGCCGCGAGTCGGATGTGGGTGCACGCGGTGTAACGGCGAGAGCCAAGCAAATGCTGCGGGTTGGATTTGTCCAGGCACTACAAAATATCGGGTAAGAACGAAAACGTTCTGAGTGGATTTTTGGCAACGCTGCCGATGAGCGATTTGCTGAGAGAAATATTTGTTATTTGATTGCATAACTTCCATGTTCGATCTGCTTTTGCTTTGCCGCCTAACGTTTGGTTAAGGGGCGGGCTTTAGCCCGTCCCAGTGAGCGCAGCGAACGGTTTGAACCATTTGTTAGGCCGCGCCGAGATGTAACGGCGGGCACTGAACGTGATTATTCGGCGCTACTGGATTGTGGCTTGGAGCATACGCGTGCGGGCGATCAGGTTGAAGCGCTTGTAGATGGAGGCAAGCGCGTGCCGATTGGCCTGCTGCTGATGTGAATATTCGGGTTATCGAATGCGAGTATCTCGGGCCGGATTTGAACGGCCGGCGAGGGCTTCCAGACTGCATCCGTGCATTGTTATTTGTACGCATAACTTCCTTGTTTCCCGAGCTTTGCTTTGCCGCCTAACGTTTGGTTAAGGGGCGGGCTTTAGCCCGTCCCAGTGAGCGCAGCGAACGATTTGAACCAGTTGTTAGGTGTTTGTTGCATAGATTGCTAGAGCACCAATTATAAGAAACACCGGCCATGATAAGTGTTTACCCTTTGAGCCAGCGAGTGCTATTGCAAAGTGAGCAAGAAAAATAATACCTATAACCAAACCAATAATTCGGGGCTGAATAGGTGGGTGGGCAAGAAGGACTAAAACGCTGGCAAGACCAAGCCATGCAATAGAAGTTAAATGCCAAGCAAAACGCAACGTACGAGTGGTAAATTCTGTGCTTCCAAATAGCTTAGTTAAATCATTTTTGCGAAAAAGGCGAATTAGTATGTAGCGCTCGCCGAGATATGAGTGGGCTGCAGCAACACAAAGAACAAGGATGGCCGATATATACAGTGCAATTTCCATAAACACCTAACGTTTGGTTAAGGGGCGGGCTTTAGCCCGTCCCAGTGAGCGAAGCGAGCGATTTGAACCACTAGTTAGGTGTTGCCAGTTATATGTAAGGTGTACGATTGTTGCTTTCGGAGATTATCTTATCTTTATGCAATAATTTATATGTGGATCCATTGCCATTAACGTAAATAATTAAGCAGTCCTCTAGTGATTCCACCTCAAACCATGGTTGCTCCGCAGCGTCCGCGATTAGGTCGTAGTCAGTTGCTAATTCGAGCTCTATTTCATGCGCCCATGGCTCAATGATCAGAAGCTTTTGCTGACTGATGTTCGCGGTAACTCTGAGGCGAGACGATCCCATGTTATGCACCTAACGTTTGGTTAAGGGGCGGGCTTTAGCCCGTCCCAGTGAGCGAAGCGAACGGTTTGAACCATTTGTTAGGGTTTAGACTGCATCTGGCGGCGTACATGCTTTGAGAAATTCTCGACCGTATATGGTTAGTTCTAAGTAGCGGTCTTCTCGATTGTTTACACTTGGGTATGGAGTATCAGCGTCAGGCTCTACATAGCTTACCTCTGAGTATTCACGCAAATCGATAAGCTTAAGGCGTTGTAAGTTTTCTAGCCATAATTGCATGTATTTGGTGTTTTCTAAACCTATGGAAAGACAATGATTAATAAACTGTATTTCAATAGTTAAATCATTTCCGTGCGAATATCTTGCGTTATTTTCTTGAAAAAGCGTAGTGCTACCAATTTCTTGAAAGCTAATGAAGACCAAGGCTTCTTGCGATGTAAGTTGACCGATTACATTTATATATGAAGGGTGAACCATAGGTTCCGTTCTAGAATCCATAGCCTTAAGTAAAAGCTCTGCGTATAGTTCGCGAAGTTCTGGTGCGTCGGCAGACATGGATATAGAGGTTAATGCTGGAATTGCTATGTTATTTGGAGGCGTGCGAAGAAAATTTTGTGGGGTTTTACTTGTTCGTTCTTCAACTTTTTTCTTCAACCAGTCTTTAGACTGTTCAAAACCCCAGTCGAGCATTGATACGGGCGACAAGCTGACTTTGAATAGAGTTTCTAGGGCAGAGCCAATTTGTCGTGCGGCTGGGCGAGCAACGTCTGCATAAACATCAGATGCGACCTTTCCGATTGTGTCGGTTACGACTCCATAACTTTTGTCTTCAGTTCCCATGGACGTGCCTCAGGGGTGAGTGAGCCCTAACGTTTGGTTAAGGGGCGGGCTTTAGCCCGTCCCAGTGAGCGAAGCGAACGGTTTGAACCACTTGTTAGGCCGCGCCGAGATGTAACGCCTGGAACCGAACGTGATTGCTCGACGTTGTTGGATGTGTGGCTTGAAGCATACGCGTGCGAACTGTCAGGAAAAAGAGCTTGAAGATGGAGGCAAGCGCGTGCCGATTGGCCTGTTGCAGATGTGAATATTCGAGTTCGCGGATGCGAGACGTTCAGGTTGGATTTGAACGATCGCCGAAGGCTTTCAGTTGAAATCCGTACATTGTTATTTGTACTCATAACTTCCTTGTTTCCCGGTCTTTGCTTTGCCGCCTAACGTTTGGTTAAGGGGCGGGCTTTAGCCCGTCCCGAGTGAGCGTAGCGAACGGCTTGAACCACTTGTTAGGCTTTTTCAAGCCAAATTGGATATTTTTTATTGGCGTATAGAAAAAGTGCAATGTAATAGGGGATAGATAATGCCCACATTACAGCGGTGCTTACTACATATAGTTGCTGGTCCATTCCTGCGGACAAGTCAGCTGTTGTTACGAAGTAGTAAAGAACGAGCCATGTTATTTGAACATAGAAGTTAATAACCCATAGTTTGCGAGTTAATATTTTCTTGCTGAACACATAGCCAAAGAAGCCCGTTAATGAAGGTATTGCGAGAATTAGAGATATAAACTCTGCCGCCCCGGCATCCTCAACCGTTAATAACCCCACAACTCCTACAAATGTTAGTGCCAGCATGAAATAAAAATATACTTTCCATGCGATGTTTCGATTTAAGTTGTCGGTGCCGACTAGTTCTGATTGTGGGGGCGCGTAAGGATTTTCGCTCATGACAATTTCTCGTTTGTGGGTGTGGCCTAACGATTAAGCTAAGGGGCGGGCTTTAGCCCGTCCCAGTGAGCGAAGCGAACGATTTGAGCGCCTTGTTATACGCACACACCAAGAAGCATAGGTAAATTAGGGTTGTTATGATAGTCAACCCAGAATCGGAAAGCTTCGCCGAGAATTTCTTCGTCTTCTATGCTGTCGAACGAAAATTCTATATTCAAATCTTTAAGATCAGCCAAGTCTGCGTCGATAATTATTCTTATTTCTTGGAAGTCAGCTGCGTCGATCTCTTTCGCTATGCTTGGGTCTTTTGAAGGGTTGCGAACGCAGTGTTTATAACCATTGGCTAAGGTGTTTATGGTTTCGTGGATTTTTGATTTATTTGAAAGAAGCGTTCTTACATCAGTTTCTTTTCTCCATCCGTACTTATCTTTGTACTCGTGAAAAATGTAATCAGGAATATTGTTAATTGACTCTGCGGCATTTAAGAAAAGGCGTAGTCGTTTGTACTTGGAGCGAATTTTTCCATAAGTATCATTTTCTCTCTGCCCTTCGCATAGCTCAAAATAATCAGAGCAGTTTTGTAGAGCTATATGGACGATGTATCCTTTGTGAGAGCCAAGTGGGCCAGAGAAGGTGCTCATCTACGTTCTTCCTTGTGCGTATAACGTTTGGTTAAGGGGCGGGCTTTAGCCCGTCCCAGTGAGCGAAGCGAACGATTTGAACCACTTGTTAGGCTCCTATGGTTATACAGAAGAGCAGTTCAGTACTAGGCGCTTCGGGGTTCGACTGATGTAAATTGTAGGATTCTCGGATAGTCCGCTTTAGCCAGGCGTATTCTGAAGATGTAGTAATTGCGCACTCGACTGCTGTGCCCTGATGCAAGACTGAATGACCAATGCGACCATCTGGAAGACGTAACCAGCCCTCCCAGCCAAATACTGGAATTTTGAGTTGTTCCATTAGTTCAATTGCTTCAAGAGCCTGCGGCAAGGGAAGAACGAGTTCCCTCGTTGATGCCGAATACTGTTGAAGATTATCAAGGCTCATGTTGTGGCCTAACGTTTGGTTAAGGGGCGGGCTTTAGCCCGTCCCAGCGAGCACAGCGAGCGATTTGAACCAGTTGTTAGCCTTTAAAGCCGACAATAAACTCTGGCACTTGTAAGCACCAACCGAACTCTACTGTAGCTAGCAATAGGAAAAACCAAGTTATTGAGAAAACCATTCCGACATAGATAGGTATTTTACTAGCTGAATATTTTTTCAGTATTAAATGGGAAACTATAAATCCTGATTTCCTCTCGTATAGCCTTTTTCTTACTTGCTCATGCATGGCTTCTGGTGACATCGAAAAAAGCTGATACATTGCTTGCCTTTCTGTATCGTTTTCAACATTCTTCAATATTTCTTCTTCAGCAAGTACCGTACTTGTTTCCCAATACTCTTGCCAGTATTTCGCTCCACAGGCCATACCTGTTTGGAGTAACGATACTAATAAGCCGCAGAGACAGCCAACAAAGCTTACTATTGCAATGTTTCCAGCTGACTGTATTATTCCTGCTAATAGCACTCCTTGGAAAATCATGAAGAAGCTATTTCTGTTGATCAACTGTGATATTTCAAAATTCCGTGTTTCTATGCACAACTTATAAAGTTGAGATAATGCCTCGAAATCTTTTGGTGTTTCATTCGCCATAAATTTCTCTAGTTGATTGTTGGCTAACGTTTGGTTAAGGGGCGGGCTTCAGCCCGTCCCAGTGAGCGAAGCGAGCGATTTGAACCACTTGTTATAACTCCGACTCACGGGACCATATATCAAGATCGCTGCCGCAAGCCGCTACTATGTAGTTACCACACCACGAAAAACCATATGCTCTTAAGTAGTCTGTGTAAATTATTTTGCAGTCAGATTGATGCCCAGGTATGAGAGCGTTTTTGAACGGTTTGCATAGAATTAGATGGCTTTCAGGCCACTCTGGAGAAACAACCTCTAGCACTTCTCCCGCTCTGTTTGTGAGCGGCAGGCCGCCTCCATTAATGCCACAAAGCGATACGACTTCATCCGCGATTAGCCCGATTCCTCGGCAGTGAAGTCCGAGGTCGCTTAATTCTGCGTATTCTTCGTAGTCGCGTTCAATTTTTTCGCCTGTTTTGCAGTAAATAACGCTGCGGCCGGAGCTAGATACGACTAATAAGTAGGCTCCTTTCTGGGAGAAGCCAACAGAAAGAAGCCCTCCGACAGCTATCGAGGCGACATGAGTCCATCCTTCAGGTTGCTTATCGACTGATATCTGTTCAATCAGCTTAATAAGTCGCTCTCTATTATCTGTTCGGTATGAACTCATTTCTTTGCTCGGGTTATAACGTTTGGTTAAGGGGCGGGCTTTAGCCCGTCCCAGTGAGCGCAGCGAACGGTTTGAACCATTTGTTAGGCCGCGCCGAGGTGTAACGCCGGACGCAGACGTGATTGTTCGATGCTGCTCGATTTGTGGCTTGGAGCATACGCGCGCGAACCGTCAGGCAAAAGAGCTTGTAGATTGAGGCAAGCGCGCGCCGATTGGCCTGTTGCAGATGTGCGTATTTGAGTTAACGAATGCGAGTGTTTCGGGCCGGATTTGAACGTCCGGCGAGGGCTTGCAGACTGCATCCGTGCATTGTTATTTGTACGCATAACTTCCTTGTTTCCCGAGCTTTGCTGTGCCGCCTAACGTTTGGTTAAGGGGCGGACTTTAGCCCGTCCCAGTGAGCGAAGCGAACGGTTTGAACCACTAGTTAGGTTACCGGCCACTATAGTTCAGAAGCTCCCACTTTTTGTTTTTCTCTGCAGTGGGGAATTTATATGAGAGTTTTCTTTGCAGTGATTGTGCGTTGGCAATATGTGCGCGAACTATATTTTGATATGGTTGATATTCTTTACTTTCAAGTTGTTCGTGAAGATCTAGGATTCGTAGAAAGTAGCGGTGCTGCGCCAGCATAAATATTGGTTCTTTGTTTCCATCCGCAAGAGCCTGAACAATACCTTCGTCATGCCTTGCTTCAGCAAGTTCAAGTTCGAACAGGTTCATTAAGTGTATGTGCTCGATTGATTTATAACTTCTGTATGTGCCAGCCAAATAACTCAGGTAGGAAGTCATACAAATTAATGTAATTAGTGCTACAGACTTAAGAAATCGTGGCATTGAGATGGAACCTAACGTTTGGTTAAGGGGCGGGCTTTAGCCCGTCCCAGTGAGCGAAGCGAGCGATTTGAACCACTAGTTAGCCTCTAGGCTGCCACAGACATGGAGGAGATACGTGTTCTTATAAGCTCGCAACATGCTTCAATTTCAGAGGTTATTATTTCGTGATTTACTTTTGCTTTGTTCCAGTATTCGATATTCCAACCATCTTCTTTGTATTGATATTCAATTGATTCTTCGTGGCATAGGTGGAATATTTTTTGTAGCGACTCATATACAGAGATTGAATAGAATGGTCTGTTTTCTTCCATGACATCTCTGAAAATATAAAATGTTTCGCCAAATGCCATGAGTCGCTTATTTACGCGCTCTTCCTCTGACTCATTTGGATCAACATGATCAAGCATGGGACGCAGTGATAGGGTTCTGGCTCTCAACTTTATAAGGCATGCCCATATTTGATGATAGATTGCAAATTCTTTGTCGAATTGTGACTTGCTTACATGTACAGAGCTTTCAAGCATGCTTTTGGCTTTTTCATTTGCTGCTTGCAGTTGTGCCTTGTAGCTCTCTAGTCGTGAGTTTCCGATGTAGGCGAATAGCCCTGTTAAAACTACCGAAGCTCCGCCAAGAGCTGCGAGAATATTGAAGAACACCTCCATGCTATCTCCTAGGGGCTAACGTTTGGTTAAGGGGCGGGCTTTAGCCCGTCCCAGTGAGCGAAGCGAGCGATTTGAACCACTAGTTAGGGCCCGCACACGACGGCGATTTCAGTGAATGACGGCTCTTCAGCCACCAGTGTATAGATGTACGAATAACAAGGGTCTTCTGGTGATAATTTTGCCTTACCCATAAGCCGCTCTTTGAAACTACGAAATTTTTCGATTTGCAGAATCCATTCGTGATTTCCATCTGGGCTTTCGTGGGCACAAGCCCCAATCATGTAATTTCGTCCTTGCCACTCAACGTTGGAATACCAACCCCAGTCTTCGGGCTCTGGAGCCGACATGTTCAGGTGTGCATGAACGCGACTACGTAGCCATAGAAGAAAAGATATACCCCGAGTCGGGTTTATCGAATTTTCAGGCTCGTCAGATATATCAAATAGCCGAGATTCGAAATGGATCACCAAATGCATGTTGTGGGCTCTAACGCTTGGTTAAGGGGCCGGCTTTAGCCGGTCCCAGTGAGCGCAGCGAACGATTTGAACCATTTGTTAGGCCGCACCGAGATGTAACGGCGGGCACTGAACGTGATTGCTCGATGCTTTTGGATTTGTGGCTTGGAGCATACGCGTGCGAGCTGTCAGGCAGAAGAGCCTGTAGATGGAGGCTACCGCGTGCCGATTGGCCTGCTGCTGATGTGCGTATTTGAGTTCGCGAATGCGAGTGTTTCGGGCCGGATTTGAACGGCTGGCGAGGGCTTCCAGACTGCGTCCGTACATTGTTATTTGTACTCATAACTTCCATGTTTTCCCGAGCTTTGCTGTGCCGCCTAACGATTAAGCTAAGGGGCGGGCTTTAGCCCGTCCCAGTGAGCGAAGCGAACGATTTGAGCGCCTTGTTAGACGCTGCTACGCGGTGAGTGAATTACTCATGGCTGTATTAAATGTTAGTGCGAAATCCGCCGCCGGGTAAATTTTCAAATGGCAACGCAATACCTCCATGCACTTTTGTGTTTTCGTTGGCTAATAGATGAATCCATTCGCTTTTCGGTGTTGCAACACCGTAACCAAGCGAGTCTAGACTTTGTTGATCGTTAGCAGACATTGAGGTCTGGACGAGAATTCCAACAACATAACCTTGACGGTTAACAATTGGCCCTCCAGAGTTCCCGCCTTTGACGCGGGCGTTAATTAGAAAGTACTTTTGTCGATCAAGGTATGACTGCCCTGACGCCACCATGCGGCCAGTCGAAGCCTTAACCTCGGCGTTAACTGTAGCAAGATCAGCAATTAGGGTTGCTTCAAAACCGGGGATTGGTGGAAAGCCAAGGCAAAGTACCTCATCAAGTACGCTTGAGTCGCTGCACCGAAAATAAGGGATATCGTTTAGAGGGGCATTTGCTACTACAAGAGCTACGTCAAGGTTAGGGTCTTCGGGTACTACTAATTTCTGAATATGGATGGCCTTTCCATCCTTATCAGGGATTTCAATGCGCTGCATACCTTCTACAACGTGGCGTGCTGTCAATAGGGTGCATTGATTTCCGAGAAGAAAGCAGGTTCCAATGTCTTCGGTGCCGTTTGAGGTCGTGACAACAACAGGGCGAACCGCTGGGCCAAGCTGTTCGCGTAAAAGACCAAACCCATAACCAGCGAATTCATATTCGCCATAACTAGCTCTTCTCTCATCAAAATTTGGTGCTACATATCCTCTTCCTAAGACTGGGTGAGGATTTGAAGTGCTGGCCTCTAAAAGGTAACCATTGTGCTCTAGTTGAGAGCAAATTCTGAAAACAAGTTGCAAGTCTAGTGTTTCATTCCACTCAGGCTTTAGTTTCGAGAAGTCTTCTATCGTTCGAATAGCTTGAGGTTCAGCTCCATCGGAAAAGTCGATGTGAAAGAATCTAAGTATTTCAGTAGCAAGCTGCATAAGTATCCTTTCAGAGTCTAACGTTTGGTTAAGGGGCGGGCTTTAGCCCGTCCCAGTGAGCGAAGCGAACGGTTTGAACCAGTTGTTATGCTCTTCGTTCACGGGAAAAATATTCTTCCGATGCATAAGACAGAAATCTGCCAAGGTCTGACGTGTTGCCTTCAAAGCTTGCCCACGGGACATAGGTTAAAAGTGCAACAGAAAATGCTTTTCGTGAAACCATTATTTTTGGCGACATGAGAATTCTTGCCGGTGCTTCTAATCTTTTTGAGTGAACCTCGAAAAGATAGTGGTTTCTTTGGTTTGCACTACTACCTTTGTTGACAATTTCAATGAGTCTTGGCTCTGCCGTGCATACTCGTTTAACTATTCCATCGGTGAAACGATAAATTTCTTTGTTGTATGCAAAGGCGAAGTCATTTTGGCCAGTTGCCTGATGAGTTCTAGAACCATGTTCTTCAGCAGCACTGAGATTTTTCTCATCAATTTCAGCTGCGTCCACGGTTACCTCCTAGAAGTGCATAACGTTTGGTTAAGGGGCTGGCTTTAGCCCGTCCCAGTGAGCGAAGCGAACGGTTTGAACCAGTTGTTAGATGTTTAAACTTCATTGCTGGTTGATTCTATGCTTTGAATGTTGAAAAGCGTATTTCCAAACTCTGGATTATATTTCCGGGCTTCTTCTAGTGATACTGCCGGGATTCTAATTGTGGCTTTATGACGGCGACCAAACACATCGGTAATTTCTATTTTGACTTTTACTTGCTGCTTGTCTGATTTGGGGAAGCAACCGCCCCAGCTCTCGGGTTGTTCAAAGTAAACAACACCATTTGTGGACTGTCCTACTTCGAGAAAGGTTTCTGACTTTGCGGGTGACAGATAATTTCTCTGTGTCAGGAATGGGTAGACTTTTATGCTACCTCCGATTTTTGCCTGAAAATCAGTAATTGCTACTGCTTGGTGCTCAATCCAAAACCAGCCAATGGTATTTTTCAGCCAAATAAAACTCCATGGCGTTAGGTTCCAATGATAAGCAATTCTGATTTTGTGAATGCTTGATGGTGCAGCGCCCACATTTGAGATATACAAATATATAGCTATGGCTGTTTGATGAGCATCATATTCATTGTGCTTGTTTCCGGTTAAATATGTGCAGCTGAACGTTGGGCCGGGAATAGTTTCTATTTTGAATTTTGGCTTCCGACGCAAAGCTGAAAAAATACCGCTAAACCAGCCAAAAAAAACGGTGACGATAAAAAGTGCGACAGTGAGAACACCCTGGTTCTCATTTGTCCAAGTTGACGCATTTGTGAACAGCTCGGTTATTGGCATAAATATCTAACGTTTGGTTAAGGGGCGGGCTTTAGCCCGTCCCAGTGAGCGCAGCGAACGGTTTGAACCATTTGTTAGGCCGCGCCGAGATGTAACGGCGGGCGCTGAACGTGATTGTTCGGTGCTTTTGGATTGGTGGCTTGAAGCATACGCGTGCAGGCTGTCAGGTTGAAGCGCTTGTAGATTGAGGCCGCCGCGTGCCGATTGGCCTGCTGCTGATGTGAATGTTTGGATTATCGAATGCGAGTGTTTCGGGCCGGATTTGAACGACCGCTGAGGGCTTACAGACTGCATCCGAACATTGTTATTTGTACGCATAACTTCCTTGTTATCCCGAGCTTTGCTGTGCCGCCTAACGTTTGGTTAAGGGGCGGGCTTTAGCCCGTCCCAGAGAGCGCAGCGAACGGTTTGAACCAATTGTTATGCGGCGTATGCATTAGGGTACATAGACCATGTAAATATTGAACTCGAAGCCAT
>NZ_RFLV01000008.1 GCF_004920405.1 Pseudomonas leptonychotis | reverse complement strand
TCCCGAACTCAGTAGTGAAACGATGCATCGCCGATGGTAGTGTGGGGTTTCCCCATGTGAGAGTAGGTCATCGTCAAGCACCTACACCAAAACCCCCGATCAGGAAACTGGTCGGGGGTTTTACTTTTTTCTTAGAAAAATTAACCCCGTCGCGAAAATGCGCTCGTATTGAGCGCACTCCAGTTCAGTTTATAGCGTCGCTCAGTGCTTTTGCGGGTACGTACTTAACGACTTTCTTCGCCGAAATTTGCAAAGGCTGGCCTGTTTTAGGATTGCGGCCGGTGCGGGCCGGGCGCTCGCTCACTTTGAGTTTGCCAATACCAGGCAGAGTGATTTCATCACCGTTTTCCAGTGCATCACAGACAATCTCGCTCAGCTGTTCAAGCGCTGCGCGTACGGTGCTCTTCGGTGTATCTATGGCTTCCGCAATATCGCTAATCAATTGATCTTTCGTCATTGCCATGGTGCAACTCCTTTTGGATGGATATGGAGGTTGGTGGATCAAGCTACCTGACTGTTCGAAGTGAGCACATGTCATTTCCAATTAGCGAGGATGAGCCTGAGTCCAGTCTGCAGGGGATGATCTATGCTGATGGGTCTTGGTCATTCTCGAGGAGAGCCAGAATGCTGCGTGCCTTTGCTGATTTAGGGTTTCGTTGGAAGATCGCGCTGCCAATTTTGTTGTTGGCGGTCTTGCTGGTTTCTATGGGCGTTCTTGGGATGCGAGGTATAAGTCAAGTCGCAGACTCCAGCATGAAGCTGACTAATCGTTATTTGCCAGGTATTAGTTTGCTGTTGAATGCAGATCGCGACCTTTATCAAGCTTTTGTTGCTGAGCGCAGCTTACTCGATGAAGGGGTGGGCGCGCATGCGGATGCATTAACTGCGGCTCATATAGAAAATCTGCAGCAGGCTTATGAGCGCGTTCATAAATTCGCGAATATGCAACCTGGTAGTGAGGCAATGCAACTGGTTGAGCAGTTTGATGTGGGGTTTGAGCGATGGAAAGCAACCTCGAATAAGGTTCTGCAGTTGGCGACCAGTGACCCTCAAGCAGCTAGTGCGTTAAGTTTTGGCAGTAGCGAAGAGCAGTTTGAAATAATGCGCACCGCTATCGACAAGTTAGGAGAGATGGATGATGTGGCCGCTAATGCCGAAGGGCTTGCTGCCATTGAGTTGGGCGAGACGCTAAGTTGGCAGCAGGGAGTGATTGTGGCCATCGGTTTGGGTGTTTGTTTTGTGTTGGTGGTTGGCTTCCCAATCCTGGTTACCCGGCCACTGCACAAGCTACTTAACCGAATTGAGCAGATTGCTGATGGTGATGGCGATCTGCGAGTGCGTCTGGACGTTTTGTCTAATGATGAGTTGGGCAAGCTCAGTCACGCGTTCAACCGCTTTCTCGATAAGTTGCAACCGTTAATCAAGGAGGTTGGGCGGGTTACCGGTGAGGTCGAACGTTCTGCGCAAAGCTTGGCAGGCATGGCCGCAGCTAATGATCGATTGATTAGCAGTGAGCATGCGGCAGTCGATCAGGTCAGCACAGCAGCAACTGAGATGAGCTCTGCTGTGCATGAGGTTGCGCGCAATGCACAGAATGCAGCTGACGCAGCTCGTAGCGCTGAAGCTCAATCACGAGAAGGTGCGCGCGTTGTCGGTGCCACAATTAGTTCGATTCGTCAGTTAGCACAAGAGGTGGAAAGTGCTTCTGCAACGATTCAAACCCTTGAGCAAGAAGCCTCTAATATCGGTGCGGTATTAGCTGTAATCAGAGGGATTGCTGAACAAACCAACCTATTGGCGTTAAATGCAGCTATTGAAGCCGCTCGAGCTGGAGAGCAGGGGCGTGGTTTCGCGGTTGTAGCAGATGAAGTGCGTGCATTGGCGGCGCGCACGCAAGAGTCGACCAAAGACATCCAGGCGATGATCGAGCGTTTGCAAATTGGAGTGCAGAATGCTGTTAAGGCGACTCACTCAGGGAGCAGTAAGGCGCGCCAGAGTGTTGAGCAGGCGGCAGGCGTAGATCAGGCGCTTACTGACACGAGTGACTCTGTGCAGCGTATCAATGATATGACCGCGCAGATCGCAACTGCTTGCGAAGAGCAGAGCAGCGTGACTGAGGAAATCGCGCGGAACATCAGTGATATTCGCGATCTTTCTAATGAGGCCGCACAAACCTCCGAGCAAAGTGCTCAGGCCAGCCAAAGGCTTTCTGAGTTGTCGCATGGACTGACTCAGTTGGTTGGTCGGTTTCGTGTCTAGCGTACGTTTGATTGGGCTAAGTGTTTGAAACGGTTGTAACTTAGAGGTAAGCGGGTACAATGGCGCGGCTCGCTTCTAGTGAGCTGCGTTATGGTGGCCCTGCCGGTCCCCTCGCAACGATCAGCCGTGAACCCGGTCAGGCCTGGAAGGGAGCAGCCGCAGCGGTGACATTGTGTGCCGAGGTGTGGCTGGTAGGGTTGCCTCCAATATCCTGATGCGCCGACTTATTCCTTTAAGTCGCTCTGCAGTTCTCACTTAAATTCCTTTCTGTTTGCGCACTCATTGCGGTGAGTTTTAGCGTGGCCATTGCGCGTTAGCTTATAACGCTCCTGGGCTTAACTGCCGGTATCTTGGCTTAAACTGTTGGCCGACTAAGTTCTTACGAACATGGCCTTGCGCGAGTATGCGGCTAATTTTGAGCGTTGCGTAGGTGGCCCTGCTGTCAAGCAGGGCGCTGGTGGCTCTTAGCTTGTGTGATAGCTAAGTACGCTGTCCTGTTCCTTCAGTGCTTTACGCATATCCGCTGGGATGCTGCCGGAGCGCATGGCGAGTTCCAGGCGGATGTCTTCCAGGCTTTGAGCGAAGGCTTGTGGGTCGGTGCGCTGCGCTGTGCTGAGCACACGGCTGTATGCGGTGGCGTCACTGGCATCAAGTAGGGAGAGGACGACCCCGCCATCAGGGCGGGGTGAGCTGAATGTGGCGCGCAGTGGGGCAAACAGCTGTTCAACGAGTTCGCGGTTAATATTGTCCATGACCATGCTCCATCCTGAGGTTGATAGCTTCAGACCTCAAAGATGCATGATGGTTCGTAGTTCTCTGTAATCAGGCTGCGAGTGACTGTCGGGCACGCTCGATAACCTGCTCAAGGTGTACGCCGCTGTATTGGCCGGGGTACAGGCGCTGGCTGTGCTTGGCGATGCCGGCATCGTTGACGATGGTGAAACTGAAGCTGCCTTTGCGAGCAGCCAGGATGCGGCAGTCAAGCGGTGCAAATGCACTGGAGAGGGTGCGAATGGCATCCTGAATTTGGTGTTGAGTGTTCATTTTTTTGGTGTTTCCTAAAACAGCGGGCGCGTCATTGCGCTAAATAAAGCTCCAGGCTGTCGACTTAATATGTCGATTGCATGTGTAAGTAGGAGCTGGACTGCGCGCACAAGTTCCCCGAGAGGTTACAGTGTGCGGGTTGGTACGTCGGAGGCGGGCTTGAGTCAGCGCTTGCGCGGGACAGCCAGATCAGTCAGCAGGTTGGGATATGGGTTAGAGCTGTGCGGCATTACCCGTAGGTGATGCGCTCTTACCTGGAAACCATCGAGGGGGCCAAAAGGCCTAATTGACTTACAGCGTGGTACGAACGGTGCAGATGATACCTGGCTGGTTAAATTTTATCCAGCTTATTTGTGGCCAATGCTGAAGGCTGGTCATTCTCGGGCTGCGCATTGGATGCAATTTGGCCCATGCTCCGTTAGGATTAGCCCCACTTTTGCTTTCCTCTCGTGACGGGTTTCGATGAGTTATCAGGTTCTTGCACGCAAGTGGCGTCCGCGCTCGTTCAACGAAATGGTTGGTCAGACGCATGTGCTCAAGGCGCTGATCAATGCGCTTGATAGCCAACGATTGCACCATGCCTATTTGTTCACGGGCACTCGTGGTGTGGGCAAGACTACAATTGCGCGGATTATTGCCAAGTGCCTGAATTGCGAGACCGGGATCAGCTCTACGCCTTGTGGCGTCTGCTCGATTTGTAAAGAGATCGATGAGGGGCGTTTTATCGACCTGATCGAAGTCGATGCCGCCAGCCGTACCAAGGTTGAGGACACCCGCGAACTGCTCGACAACGTGCAGTATTCGCCGAGCCGCGGACGCTTCAAGGTTTACCTGATAGACGAAGTGCACATGCTTTCCACCAGCTCGTTCAACGCCCTGTTGAAGACCCTGGAAGAGCCACCGCCTCATGTAAAATTCCTCCTAGCGACCACGGATCCGCAAAAGCTGCCGGTTACGGTGTTGTCGCGCTGCTTGCAGTTTTCGTTGAAGAACATGCCGCCAGAACGGGTGGTCGATCACCTTACCCATGTTCTGGCAGCGGAAAATATTCCATTCGAAAATGATGCGCTCTGGTTGCTCGGTCGTGCGGCTGACGGCTCGATGCGCGATGCCATGAGCTTGACTGATCAGGCAATTGCCTTCGGTGAGGGCAAGGTACTGGCCGCCGATGTGCGCGCCATGCTGGGTACGCTTGATCATGGTCAGGTCTATGGTGTTCTGCACGCCTTGCTTGAGGGTGATGCGCGCGGTTTGATTGAGGCTGTGCGTCATCTGGCTGAACAGGGGCCTGATTGGAGTGGTGTGCTGTCCGAGATGCTTAATGTGCTGCATCGCGTGGCTATTGCCCAGGCGCTGCCTGAGGCCGTGGATAACGGTCAGGGTGACCGTGAGCGGGTACTTGAACTGGCTCGAGTTCTGCCTAGCGAGGATGTGCAGTTTTATTATCAGATGGGTTTGATTGGGCGACGCGATCTGCCGTTGTCGCCGGATCCGCGAAGCGGCTTTGAAATGGTGCTGTTGCGTATGTTGGCATTCCGCCCCGCGGATACTGATGATGCCCCTAGGGTCGCACTAAAGCCGCTGGGAGTTAGCCAGGCCACTGCTGATTCCGCGACCAACCCAGTGGCCGGTGCGGCTATCCCGCCACCGGCAAGCATTCCTGTTGCGACTCAGCCTGCACCGTCTGCTCCTGTAGTTGAAGCTGCACCTGCAGTGCCGGTAGCTGCGACTGAAGCTGCTGTCGCCACCTTGCCGCCCGCGTCGGAAGTGGCCAACGAGCCCGCTGCGCAGCCTTCGCCGATTGAGGCGACAACTACACCTGAAGCATCCGCGTCTGTGGTGGATCTGCCCTGGGATGAGCAGGTTAATGTGCCGGTTGCTCAAACGGCTGAGTCTGTTACAGAAGTCGCAGAGCCTGTCGTTGTTGTGACGGAGCCCGTCACGCTAGCTACCGAGCCGCCGCAAGCGGCAGTGCTTGAGCCGCAACTGATTGAGCAGCCGGCTCCGTCTGCCGATACGGATGACGATGAGCCGCCACTGGGCGATTACGACTATGTCGAGATGGATGCAGAGTCGTTTGATTACGATTTTGATGCAGTAGAGCGCGCGGCATCTGCCGAACCTGAGATATTGCCGGCAGCGCAGCCTGCGACCGGGCTGGCGGCTGACTGGCTGGAGTTGTTTCCGAAGCTTGGCTTGTCTGGGATGACCGGCAGCATCGGGGCTAACTGCACGTTGATAAGTGTCGCGGATGACAACTGGCTGTTGCACCTGGACCCTGCGCAATCCGCGTTGTTCAACGCCACTCAGCAGCGGCGCCTGAACGATGCGCTCAATCAGTTTCACGGGCGCGAGCTCAAGGTATTAATTGAGTTGCGCAAACCCGAGCAGGAAACGCCTGCACAAGCTGCGGCGCGTAAACGGGCTAATCGCCAACGCGATGCAGAGGCATCGATTCATAAGGATCCTTTGGTCCAGCAAATGATTCAGCAATTCGGTGCGGTAATTCGCGCAGATAGCATTGAACCCCTAGATACTTTCGTTAACCCCTAATTACCGAGGACTTACACCATGATGAAAGGTGGCATGGCCGGCCTGATGAAGCAGGCTCAGCAAATGCAGGAAAAAATGCAGAAGATGCAGGAAGAGCTGGCGAACGCCGAAGTGACCGGTCAGTCCGGTGCTGGGTTGGTCAGTGTGGTGATGACTGGGCGTCACGATATCAAGCGCGTCAGCCTAGATGACAGCCTGATGCAGGAAGACAAAGAAATTCTTGAAGACTTGATCGCGGCGGCGGTGAATGATGCCGTGCGTAAGGTTGAGCAGAACAGCCAGGACAAAATGTCCGGTATGACTTCTGGTATGCAGTTGCCACCGGGTTTCAAAATGCCGTTCTAAAAAGGCCCTCAGGCCAGCGCGCACAACCGTGCTGAGAGTTGGTGTGGATACCCTCAGTCCACACCGGCTTATGCTTGCTCTTTAGGGGTAGAGCAGTCTGATGAAGCTTTACTATTAAAAGTGTGAGTCTTTGCAGTCGCCGAGTATTGCCCCATGAGCTTTAGCCCGCTGATCCGTCACTTAATCGATTCCTTGCGCATTCTCCCTGGCGTTGGGCAGAAGACTGCCCAGCGCATGGCCTTGCAAATGCTAGAGCGCGACCGTTCTGGAGCCCTGCGTTTAGCTCAGGCGCTGACGCAGGCGATGAATGGGGTTGGACACTGCAAGCAGTGCCGCAGCCTGAGCGAGGACGACGTGTGCCAGTTGTGTCTTGATCCGCGCCGGGACGATAGCGTGCTGTGCGTGGTCGAGGGGCCGATGGATGTGTACGCGGTCGAACACACCGGGTTCCGCGGCCGCTATTTTGTACTCAAAGGGCATTTGTCTCCGCTCGACGGACTGGGCCCGGAAGCCATCGGAATTCCTGAGTTGCTGACGCGAATCGCGGCGGGCAGCTTTAGCGAGGTGATTCTTGCAACTAACCCAACGGTCGAGGGAGAGGCCACGGCGCATTACATCGCTCAGTTGTTGGCGGGCAAAGGCCTGATTGCCTCGCGCATTGCCCATGGCATGCCGTTGGGGGGGGAGCTGGAGCTAGTCGATGGCGGTACTTTGGCGCATTCGATCGCTGGGCGGCGACCTATCCTGCTCTGAACTGGTAAGTGTGAGCGGTTGATTGATCTTATGCGTGGCATAAGCCAACACTTGTAAACCAAGCAAGCGCTTGGTAATTTCCCTGAAACCTCAGTGGAATTACCTCATGTCTGCCTTCCAAGAATATTTTGATGACTCTCACCAGTTGGTGCGTGACTCTGTCAGGCGCTTTGTTGAGCGCGAAATTCTGCCGCACATTAATGAGTGGGAAGAGGCAGAAGAATTTCCTCGTGAACTTTATCTGAAGGCAGGGGCTGCTGGGATCCTTGGTATTGGCTATCCAGAAATTTTTGGTGGTAGCCATGAGGGCGATGTATTTGCCAAGGTCGCGGCCAGTGAGGAATTGATGCGTTCTGGCTCCGGTGGGCTGGTCGCAGGGCTTGGTTCGCTGGATATCGGCTTGCCGCCTGTGGTGAAGTGGGCCAAGCCGGAGTTGCGCGATCGCATCGTGCCGCAGGTTCTGTCAGGTGAAAAAATCATGGCGTTGGCGGTAACCGAGCCGTCTGGTGGTTCCGACGTTGCCAACCTAAAAACTCGTGCTGTACGTGATGGCGATTACTACCGGGTAACGGGCAGCAAAACCTTTATCACCAGCGGCGTGCGCGCGGACTATTACACCGTAGCGGTGCGCACGGGTGGCGATGGTTTTGGCGGCGTTAGCCTGCTGTTGATCGAGAAGGGTACGCCTGGCTTCAGCGTTGGCCGCAAGCTGAAGAAAATGGGCTGGTGGGCGTCTGACACGGCTGAATTATTTTTCGACGACTGTCGTGTGCCAGTGAGCAATTTGATCGGTGTAGAGAATATGGGGTTTGCCGGCATCATGGCGAATTTCCAGAGCGAGCGCTTATCTCTGGCGATCATGGCCAATATGACGGCGCAACTGGCGTTTGAGGAGTCGATGAAGTGGGCCAAAGAACGCGAAGCGTTCGGTAAGCCTATCGGCAAATTCCAGGTGCTAAAGCATCGTTTGGCAGAGATGGCGACCCAGCTTGAAGTGTCTCGAGACTTTACCTATCGGCAAGCGGCGAAAATGGCGGCTGGTAAAAGCGTTATCAAGGAAATATCTATGGCCAAGAATTTCGCCACTGATATTGCCGATCGACTGACCTATGACGCCGTGCAGATTATGGGCGGCATGGGCTATATGCGCGAAAGCCTGGTGGAGCGGCTGTATCGCGATAATCGCATTTTGTCGATTGGTGGCGGCTCGCGTGAAATCATGAACGAGATCATCAGCAAGCAGATGGGCTTGTAGGCTAAAACTTATCAAATAGCAGATAAAACAAACCCCGCGAGCGCGGGGTTTGTTTTAAAGCAGGACAGAGGCTTAAGCCACCTGTACCTCTTCAGCTTGCATACCTTTCTGACCGCGAGCGGCCACGTAGGTAACAGTCTGGCCTTCTTTCAGGCTTTTGAAACCGTCGCTTTGGATGGCTTTAAAGTGAACGAAGAGATCATCGCCGCCGTTAGTAGGGGTAATGAAGCCGAAGCCTTTCTCATCGTTGAACCATTTGACGGTGCCAGTTTCGCGATTTGCCATGGTGTGTCTCTTAAATCAGTACGAAGTGCGGTGCCAGAGTGCTCATAGCACCTATGCGGTTTTGCTGATAACTACAAGTCAGCTCAGCCATAATAGGCCGTTTTTACGGGAAGTGTTGGGTTTAACGTTAAATATTCATATTTTTATCAGTGCGGATCGCGCTAAGCCTCTATTTAACTGGGCTGTAGGGCGGTGGCGCATATGATAAATGGTGTTTCTTTTGGCGGGTGATGGCTCGTTCAGGTGGCTAGGTTGGCTCGCAACACAACGAAAAACGCTCCAGCGCTCTTTAAAAAGCGCTGGAGCGTTTGTTTTTAGGCGCTCTACTTGATGTTGCTTTTAACGCGATTTCAGCCTGGTACAGAGCGTATTTAACCGTTAGTCGAGCAGCGTCAGGGTGACGTCGATATTGCCGCGGGTGGCGTTGGAGTACGGGCAGACGATGTGCGCCTGCTCGATCAGGGTCTGCGCTTGCTCACGATCCATACCTGGCAGGCTGATGCGCAGTTCGACTTCGATGCCGAAACCGTTGGGGATAGCGCCGATACCCACCACACCTTCAATCGATGCGTCTGTTGGTATGGCCAGCTTGTCGCGGCCTGCAACGAATTTCATCGCACCGATAAAGCAGGCCGAGTAGCCCGCAGCGAACAGCTGCTCTGGATTGGTTCCCTGGCTGCCGGCGCCGCCGAGTTCTTTCGGGGTGGTCAGGGCAACATCCAGTACGCCGTCGGAAGAAATGGCGCGGCCGTCACGACCGCCAGTGGCTTCTGCGTAGGCACGGTAAGCAATGGTTTGAATCGACATAGTGCTAATCCTCTTTAAAGAGCTTGAGTTGCATTTAGGTTGTCTGCAAATATTTTGCGCGCAATCAAATTTTGAAAACGAACATTACCCTGCATTAATTTTGCGTGCAAAATATTAGTACGATTATTTTGTAATAAGCACAGCCTATTCGTGCATAAGCCAAGCCGGTCGGGCGAGTGTTTGGAGTGTGGAAGTCGTTAAAGGGCGGCCGAGGCGGGTGGCGCTGCGTCAGACGACCTATTGATGCCTTGTTTTAGAGGGTTTGCTGCAGGCTATTGCGCAGCGTGATTAGCTCATTCTTTAACGCACCCAGTTCTGCGAGGGTATGTTGAGTAGCGGTGAGGATGCAGCTGGGGACGCGCTTGGCCTGTTCGTGCAGGCTACGGCCTTTATCGGTCAGAAACAGCTCGACTACACGCTCATCGGCACTGCTGCGGGTACGCTTGAGTAGACCTTCAGCTTCCAGGCGCTTGAGCAGAGGGGTGACAGAGCCTGGATCAGTCAGCAAACGACTGCTGACGTCGCCTACGGTGATGCCATCGCCTTCCCAAAGCACCATCATGGCCAGGTACTGCGGGTAGGTCAGCCCCAAGTCTTGCAGCAGCGGTTTGTAGACCTTGGTCATCAGCAGCGAGGTTGAGTAGAGAGCAAAGCACAGCTGGTTATCGAGCAGCAGTTCGGCACAAGGGTCTAGCGCGGCCATGATGCTCTCCGGCGACAAAGGATAATGAGCACAATTTATCGTGCTAACTACTGTTATGCCAATTGAATGCGCGCAGTGGCGATCTTGCTCTGGTCAATGCCAAGCATAGAAAAGCCCCAGCTTAATGCTGGGGCTTGGTTCTTGCCGATTACTCCGTGGCAGTCTGCGCTTTTTTGCTTGAGCTTTTCGGTGAAAGGCGAGCTGCAAGGCGCATTGATGCTGTTACCACGCGCTGGTAAAACGCCGGCCACAGGCGCTGCATGCCATCCAGGGCGTAGGCATCCGGGCCGATCAGGATGCGCCGCTTGTTTGCCAGCGCGCCGTTGATGATCACCTGAGCGGCTTTCTCCGGTGTGGTACGCAGCAACTGGTCGTTGAACTGTTCACGTGCCTTATCGGCATCCTGGCCGGTGACGCTGCTCAGGCTGGCGTTCATCCGTGCGGTCTTGGCGATATTGGTCTTGATGCCGCCCGGGTGTACGCAGCTGGCCGACACACCGCAATTGGCCATGTCCAGCTCCTGACGCAAGGACTCGGTAAAGCCGCGTACGGCAAACTTGCTGGCGTTGTAGGCGCTCATGCCCGGCTGGGCGAACAGGCCGAAGACACTGGATACGTTGACGATATGACCGCTGCCCGAGACCTTGATATGCGGCAGAAAGGCCTTGGTGCCGTTGACCACACCCCAGAAGTTGATGTTCATGATCCATTCGTAGTCGGCGTAGTCATTGCCTTCCACTGTGCCGCCCTGAGCCACGCCGGCGTTGTTGAAGATCGCGTTGACCCGGCCGAACTCGGCCACCACCTGATCTGCCCAGGCATGCACCGCCTCACGGTCGGCGACGTTGACCAGGGTTTCGCTGACCTGCACACCGAGTTTGCGCGCTTGCGCGGCGGTTTCCGCCAGGCCTTCGGCATTCACATCGCAGAGCGCCAGCTGGCAACCCTGGCGGGCCAGACCGAAGGCCAGGGCGCGGCCGATGCCGGAGCCGGCGCCGGTGATGGCAGCTACCTTGTTTTCAAACGACTTCATGCGCTGGCCTCCTGGGCAGTCAACTGGATAGCGCTGTTCTGCGCCGGGTGTGCCGCGTGTTTACGGCTGAAATGATAGGCCGCTGGGTCAAAGTTGCGCGTCAGCAGGCGGAAACGCCAGGTAAAACCAGGCCACACCGTGCAGTTACGGCCACTGACCGGATGCAGGTACCAGCTCGTGCAGCCGCCAGCATTCCACACGGTGTTATCCAGACTGCCTTGCAACTTGCCGTTAAATTTGTCCTGCACCGCTTGTTTGACCTCCAGGCTCTGCAGATCTTGCTCACCAATGAGCTTGAGCGCGCCGAGCACGTAATGGATCTGCGACTCGATCATATAGACCATCGAGTTGTGGCCCAGTCCGGTATTGGGCCCCATCAGGAAGAACAGGTTGGGGAAGCCGGCCGTCAGCGTGCCTTTATAGGCTTGCGGGCCTTCTGGCCAGGTGTCGAGCAGGTCGACGCCGCCACGGCCGAATACCACGCCGCGCGGCAGTGGGTCGCTTGGAGTGAAGCCGGTACCGAAGATGATCGCGTCGATCTCGCGCTCTTTACCGTCTACGGTGCGGATGCTGCCGCTGCGGATTTCCTCGATGCCGTCGGTGATCAGGTCAACGTTGGGCTGAGTCAGCGCCGGGAAGTAATCGTTGGAGATCAGCACGCGCTTGCAGCCCATCAGGTAATCCGGAGTGACCTTGGCGCGCAGCACTGGATCCTTGATCTGTTTATTGATGTACCACTTGCCGACTTTCTGAGCGAGGGTCATCACCTTGGGCAGCATGGCAAAGCCGATTACCCGGCTTTCCAGCAGGGCGTAAATGGTGCCGCGCCAGAGTTTCTGCAGCAGTGGGAAGCGTTTGAAGCGGTTGCGCTCACGCTCGCTGATAGCGCGGTCGGGCTTGGGCATGATCCACGGTGCGGTGCGCTGGTAGAGGTCGAGCTGACTGACCTGCTTCTGGATCTGCGGCACAAACTGGATCGAAGAAGCGCCGGTGCCGATCACCGCGATACGTTTGCCGGTGAGGTCATAGCTGTGGTCCCACTGCTGTGAGTGGAAGATCTTGCCGGTGAAATCGCCCAGGCCCTTGAGCGCAGGAATCGATGGGGTGGACAGCGCACCCATGCCGGACACCACAAATTGCGCGGTGTAGCTGTTGCCAGCGCGATCACTGATTTGCCACAACTCCTGCTGCTCATCCCAGGCCATGCGGGTGATTTCGGTGCTGAGCTGGGTGTGGTTCTGCAGGCGGTATTTGGCCCAGCAGCCTTCCAGATAACCCTGGATTTCCGGTTGCTTGGCGAACATGCGCGTCCAGTCGGGATTCTGCTCGAAGGAGAACGAATACAGGTGCGATTGCACATCGCAGCCACAGCCCGGGTAATTGTTCACCCGCCAGGTGCCGCCGACGCCCGCTTCTTTCTCGAACAGCAGAAAATCGTGTTCGCCGGCCTGCTTCAGGCGAATGGCCATGCCTAGGCCAGAGAAGCCTGTGCCGATGATGGCCACCTTACAGTGACGAGTGACAGACGGGGGTGAGGCGGGTGCATTCATGGCCAAGCTCCTGTTATGTTTATTGCTGGCGTATACATCTGTATACCAAAGTAGACAAATGTATACTCGCCAGCAAGCGGCAGTCTCACACGCCAACTTTTAGGTAGGGTTCGTCATGCAAACAGCCGTCGGCGAGCAGCCATCCGCTGCGGAAAAAGTCAGCGATGCCCCAGGCAAGACCCTGTTACTGGAGGCCGCGTTACGTCTCACCTCAACCAGTCGCAGCCTGAGCAATCTCGGCCTGCGCGAGCTGGCCCGTGAAGCCGGGTTAAACCCCAATACCTTCTACCGGCACTTCAAGGACGTGGACGACCTGGGCCTGACGATGATTCGGCAGATCTCCACTCAGTTGCGTCAACCGTTGCGCGACTTACGCCGTGAGGCCGCTGAGCGCGCCGTACAGTCGCCCAGTAAAAGCGTGGCCATGCTGTTTGGTATCGACCTGGATCGCGGGCGGCGGGTGTGCCATGAAACCGTGCAGCTGTTCTTCGATTTCGTTGCGCAGAACCCTGAAGCTTTCATCATCGGCGTGCGTGAACTGCATGGTGCATCTGCCGTACTGCGCGTTGCGCTGCAAGAGGTGATGGATGAGTTCGGTGCGGACATGGCTGAAGACATCGTGGCCTTCAAGCTGCTGCCGGATATCGTTAATCCGGGCGTGGTGTTGCAGGTGTCCAACTTGATCAGTCGCAATCTGTTCCAACTCTCGTTGGACTATATCGGTCAGCCTGAGCGTCGCGAGGCAATCTGTGCCTTGGCCGAAGAGCAAATTGTCATGCTATTTACCGGAGCCAGCGTGCTACAAAGTCTGGGTCAGTTGCGGTTGCATGAGGCGTGATTAAGCCATGCAGGACGCTGATGCTAATCAATGATGCTGGGGAGCGGCGCTTGTATGCTGCCACACGCAGATGCATTGTTTGGCTGCACGACTCATGTTGCCCTGCAGGCTCTGCCTGCGCCGATAAGGATTGCCAATGATTGAAGCCGCCTGGATTGCGTTCGCTTTTGCCATGGGCTTGGCTGCGCGAGCAGTAGGGCTGCCGCCATTGGTGGGTTATCTGGGGGCAGGCTTTGCCTTGGCCGCAGTGGGGGAGCGTCTGGGTATCGACCCGCATGAGAGCGGCGCGCTGCAGCATATTGCCCATTTGGGTGTGCTGCTGTTGTTGTTTACCGTGGGTCTAAAACTCAAGGCGAGTAACCTGCTGCGCCGCGAAGTGTTTGGCGGTGGGCTATTGCATTTCGCCATTTCCAGTGTGGTGTTTCTCCCGGCGATCTTGCTGCTGCTCGAGCTGCCTTGGTATCAGTGCTTATTACTGGCGATTGCTTTGTCGTTTTCCAGCACAGTGCTGGCGGCCAAAGTGCTCGAAAGTAAACGTGAACTGCGTGCATTTCACGGTCGCGTGGCGATTGGAGTGCTGGTTATACAGGACATGATCGCTTTGCTGGTAATGAGCCTGGCTGCTGGGGATTTACCTTCGCCTTGGGCCCTGCTGGTGTTTGGCTTGCCCTTGCTACGTCCGTTGTTATTCCGTTTGCTTGATGCCAGCGGTCACGAAGAGTTGATGCTGTTGTTGGGTTTAATGTTGGCGCTGGTGGCCGGCGGTTATGGGTTTGAACAGTTGGGGTTGAGTGCCGAACTGGGTGCCCTGGCATTTGGTGCGCTGCTGGCAAAACATAAGCGCGCGACGGAACTGTCCAACTCGCTTTGGGGCATCAAAGAAGTATTCCTCGTTGGCTTCTTTCTGCAGATCGGCATGGGCGGGCTGCCCGATGCTGATGCGCTGATTTTCGCCCTGGTTATGACGCTGTTGTTGCCGCTAAAAGGTGTGTTGTTCTTCTTTCTGTTTCTGCTCTTTCGCTTGCGTGCGCGCAGTGCTTTTCTCACGAGTGTCAGCCTTACCAATTACAGCGAGTTCGGTCTGATCATGGCCAGTGTGGTAATGCCGCAATGGTTGATTCCATTGGCGATTACGGTGGCGCTGTCATTTGTTATCTCAGCACCACTCAATCGCATCGCCCACCCGCTTTACGAGCGTTTTGCCAGGCGCCTGATTCCTCTCGAACGCAATATTCGCCACCCCGATGAGCAGCCGCTGTCTCTGGGTGACACTCAGACCTTGGTGATGGGTATGGGGCGCACTGGGCGTGCCGCTTATGACTATCTAAAGGAGCAAGGTTATCGCGTGGTTGGGTTGGATTCTGACCCGGTGGTGATCGAGCAGGGCAAGGTGGCTGGACGCAGGGTGTTGTTTGCCGATGGCGAGGACCCGGTGTTTTGGCAGCACTTGGATATGAGCGGGGTTGATGCGGTGATCCTGACCCTCAACGACGAAGAGACCAAGGTGATTGCCACGCAAAAGCTGCGTGAGCGCGGTTTCAGTGGCTTGGTGGTATCCCACGCGTTGTATGAAGACATGGCCAAGCGCATTCAGGAAGCCGGGGCCGATCGCACCTACCTGACCATGAGTGAGGCCGGTTCCGGCTTGGCGGAGCATGTAATCAAAACCCTGGAAAGAAACACCGAGGCATCGTGATGCCTCGGTGTGTCAGGCCTCTCTGGACTTAGTTGAAGCCCAGGCGTTGACGCCAGCGTTGTTCCAGCGCTTTGCTGTCATGATCGAAAGGGTGGAAGCCTGGGCGGTAGTAGTCCAGGTAGGACGGAATCAACTTGGTCAGAAAGCCGTTGCGCGGGCCGAATAGCATCTTCAGGCCCTTGCCCCAGCTGCGCCAATTCAATAGCTGACCATCCTTGCGCAGCAGGTGCAGCTGGAACCAGCCGATCACGCTGAAGAACACCACCGTAGAAATCGCCATCATGCCAACGCGGGTGAAGTAGCCGCCATAAACCTTCTGGTACACGTCGTAGCAGACCGCCTTATGCTCGTTCTCCTCGATCGCATGCCACATCCACAGCTGATACAGCTTGGGGTCGTTCATCTGAGTGGTTAGGTCTTCGCGCTGCAACAGCTGCTCGGCCATGGTCGCGGTAAAGTGTTCCAGCGCGCAGGTGGCGGCAAGGCGCTGTTTCTTGGTGGTGATCTTGGTCACCCATTCCAGCAACACCTTGATCCGTAATTCGAGGGTTTCCAGGTCGATATCGTGCTCGGCTGCGTAATCGTTGTAGGCCGCGTGCTCCTTTGAGTGCATAGCTTCCTGGCCAATAAAGGCGCTGATGTCCTTCTTCAACTGTGGCTCGCTGACCTTCTCGCGTACAGCCCGCACGCTGTCGACGAAAAATTTCTCGCCGTAGGGGAACAGCGACGACAGGTTGTTCATAAAGTGGCTCAGGAACGGGTCGCCAGCGAACCAGAATTTCTGGCCTTGGCTAAAGCTGAAGTCCATGCGGCGCACCGGGAAACTGGCGGTTGGGGTGGTAGGTTTGGCTGTCATAAGGGCGACTCCTCGGCATATTGGCCGCATTCGCGACCGCTCTTGTTATGGGGCTCGGATCGACAGGCTGGGCTGTCTTGGGCCGTGATTTATCTTTAGCCGAGGGCGTTTTTGAGGCGAGGTCATTCCTGGCCAGGGCGGCCGGATTTGCGCCAACTTATGGATAGTTGTAGACGCGTTCGATCAGGTGCACGCCTGACTGGGCACGAGTACACGCCCAGATGTTGTGGGCGTAGAGGGGAAGGTTGGGCTATTGGTCAGTGAGGCTGAAGGTCGTTAGGGCGAAAGTCGCAATCCCGCTGTCCTGTAGCTTCTGTGAACCGCCGAGTTCAGGCAGATCGATGATCGCGGCGGCCTCAATGATACTGGCGCCCATGCGCCTAACCAGTTGTGCGGCGGCCAGTAGGGTACCGCCGGTGGCGATCAAGTCATCGAAAATCAGCACTTTATCGCCTTCGCAAAGACTGTCGGCGTGTACTTCGAGCTTGGCTTCACCGTACTCGGTTTGATAGCTCTCGCTGAGCACGTCGGCCGGTAGCTTGCCCTGCTTGCGGAACAGAATCAGTGGCTTGTTCAGTTCATAGGCGATGATCGAACCGATCAGAAAACCGCGCGCGTCCATGGCGCCGATATGGCTGAAGTCTGCCTCGACATAGCGCTGGATAAAACTGTCGGCGACCATGCGCAGGGCACGTGGCGACTGAAACAGCGGGGTGATATCGCGAAAGATCACCCCCGGCTTGGGGAAGTCCACTACCGGTCGGATCAAGGTTTTGATGCTGAATTCGTCGAAGCTCATCGGCTAGATCCTGCGCTGTGCGGGTCAGTCAGCCCTCGAGGTTGCCGCCGGCCAGGGCGCACAGCTCGATGGGGTCGAGAATATGCACTTCCTTGCCTTCGGCTTCGAGCAGCTTGTTCTGTTGGAAACGGGTAAATACCCGTGAAACGGTCTCCACCGCAAGGCCCAAATAGTTACCTATTTCGTTGCGTGACATAGCCAAGCGGAACTGATTGGCCGAGAAGCCGCGGGCACGGAAACGCGCCGAGAGGTTGACCAGGAAGGTGGCGATGCGCTCGTCGGCGGTTTTCTTCGAGAGCAACAGCATCATCTGCTGATCGTCGCGGATCTCTCGGCTCATGACGCGCATCAGCTGGCGCCGCAGCTGCGGCAGTTGCACCGACAGCTCATCCAGACGTTCGAACGGGATTTCGCACACCGAGGTGGTTTCCAGGGCAATCGCCGATACGGGGTAGCTTTCGCTGTCCATGCCGGACAGTCCTACTAGCTCGCTGGGCAGGTGAAAGCCGGTGATTTGTTCATCGCCGCTATCGCTCAGACTGAAGGTTTTCAACGCCCCGGAGCGCACGGCGAAGACAGAGTTAAAGGTGTCGCCCTGACGAAACAGGAACTCGCCTTTTTTCAAGGGGCGGCCACGTTTGACGATGTCATCCAGCGCATCCATGTCTTCCAGGTTCAGCGACAGCGGCAGGCACAAACTCGCCAGGCTGCAATCCTTGCAATGGACTTGGTGTGGGCTATGCAACATGGTGCTTTCGGACATCGTTGGTGATCCTGGGTATACACACAATAGCCGTAAGGTTACAGCAGGGTGCAGAGGGTGGCCACTAAGACGCTAGTCTGATCGAATGTTCAAGTTTTATCCGGTGCGACCGATAAATTAGGCGGTTTCAATGATCGGCAAGGAGCATCGTATGGGTTTGGAATTGACCAGCTTGAGCAGCCGCATGAACGTCGCGCTGGAGCGCAAGAGCGTGGCGGCCGAAGGCGCTGTGCCGAGCAGCGAGACGGATCAGCAGGCACTGCGTGACAGCCTGCGGGTGAGCTTGTCGGAGCTGGGCAAAGCGCGTTCCGCCGCCGCGCAGAAGAACCGCGACATTGATGAACGCAGCCTGCCGGATGTGCTCAAGGATCTTCTTAAAATGATCCGCGAGCTCAAGGCGCAGATCGAGGCGAAGAAAGCCGAGTTGAAAGAGGTGATGAGTGATCAGAGCCTCGACCCTGAAACTAAACGCATGAAGATCGAAGCGCTGCAGGGCGAACTGGCCTCGCTGCAGGGCGCGTTGAGCAGTGCCAACGCAACGCTGATCAAGACCATGCGCGAGCAGGATCTAAGCGATCAGCAGATGCAGGAAGTGGCCAGCCTGGTCATGAAGTAGCTCCGCTCATCCAGTGAGCAGGCTGTTAAATCACCCGAGAAAAGCGCTGCTGATTTAACTCGCTGAGATAGCGATCAAACAGCATGCACAGCGAGCGCACCAGCAGGCGGCCTGCTGGCTTAACATCGATGCCCTGAGCCGTTAGTTCAATCAGCCCATCACTGGCCATCTGCTGCAGTTGCGGCCAGATATCGGCAAAGTAACTGCGAAAATCGATGGCATAAGTCTGCTCGATGTCGGCGAAGCGCAGCTGGAAATGACAGATCAACTGCTGAATTACGGCTCGGCGCAGGCGGTCGTCGGCGTCGCAGTGCAGGCCGCGCAATGTGGCCAGTTCGCTGTGCGCGAGGCTGTCCTGATATTTGCTCAAGTCGCTGTTGTTCTGGCAGTACAGGTCACCGATCTGGCTGATTGATGACACCCCCAGACCAATCAGGTCGCAATGGCCGTGGGTGGTGTAACCCTGGAAGTTGCGCTGCAGGCTGCCATCCTCCTGGGCGCTGGCCAACTCGTCGTCGGGCAGGGCGAAGTGATCCATGCCGATATAACGGTAACCGGCAGCGCTCAGTTGCTCGATGCTGGCCTGCAGCATGGCCAGCTTATCGCCTGGGTTGGGCAAGTCGCTGGTGTTGATCCGCCGCTGCGGCATAAAGCGCTCTGGCAAGTGGGCGTAGTTGAACAGCGACAGGCGATCCGGTTGCAGGGCAATTACTTCGGCTACGGTGCGGGCGAAACGCTCCGGGGTTTGTAGCGGCAGGCCGTAGATCAGGTCGATGTTTATCGAGCGAAATTGCAGGGTGCGTGCCGCTTCGACGATGGCGCGGGTTTCCTCCAAGGTTTGCAGACGATTCACTGCCCGTTGCACGCTCGGATCGAGGTCTTGCACGCCCAGGCTGACGCGGTTGAAACCCAGCTCGCGGAGCAGTCCCATTGTTGACCAGTCGGCTTCGCGCGGGTCGATTTCGATGCTGTAGTCGCCGCTGTCGTCATCCAGCAGGTTGAAGTGCTGGCGCAGGTGGCCCATCAGGTGACGCAGTTCATCGTGGCTAAGAAAGGTCGGTGTGCCGCCGCCAAAATGCAGCTGTTCGACCTTCTGTTGCGGGTCCAGATGACGGCTGATAATCTCCACTTCGCGCTCAAGTTTTTCCAGGTAGGGCTGGGTGCGCCCGCGATCCTTGGTGATTACCTTGTTGCAGGCGCAGTAGTAGCAGATGTGCGCGCAGAACGGGATGTGCACATACAGCGACAGCGGCTTTAGGGCCTTGCGGCTGTCGCGCAGGGCATGCAGCAGGTCGAACTGGCTAACCCGTTCATGAAATTGCACGGCGGTCGGGTAGGAGGTGTAGCGAGGGCCAGCTTGGTCGTAGCGGCGGATCAGGGTGCTGTCCCACTGGATGGCGTTGAGCATGCGGGTGTTCCCGGTTTGGCTTGCAATACCGGGGAGTCTAAGTGCGACACGGGGTGGCTGCTTTGATCTGCATCAAGCCGCTGCGTGCTGTGACCGCTTACTGAATCGCCCCTGGTTTTCTAGACACTCTCCAACCTCTGGAAATAGCGCTTTTCAAACTCTACAGGCGACAGCTGATTGTTGAAACCGTGTCGGCGTTTTGGGTTGTAGAACATCTCGATGTAATC
>NZ_RFLV01000007.1 GCF_004920405.1 Pseudomonas leptonychotis | reverse complement strand
TAAGCGCCAAGCTGTACACCGTGCCGGCATCACCGGCTGCTGCACCGTCTGCACCAAACACGCTATTAAACTGCGCTTGCACCACCGCAGCGCTCAGCACCGCCGAGGCAACACCATCGGCATAGGCACCGCCCAGGCTCGCCAGGCTTTCATCGACCAATACACGGCCCAGCCCTTCGGACTCCTCACTGAGCTGTGCACGAGGGCCGTCATCTTCGAAGCTAAAGGCACCGGCGGCGCCCAGGTCAATCGAGACACTGTCGCTGTCGCCATCACCGTCGGTCACGGTTTGGGTCAGCAGCAGCGCGCCTTCAGCCAAGCTCAGCAGCTGGCTGTCATCCGCACTGCTGGTGTCCGCGTGCCAGATATTGTCCAGCAGCCCCAGGGTCACCGCACCGGTAACCGGGTTGATGGTCAGGGTGAAATACGCAACGCCACCGGCGCTGCCGGTGACCACATTGCCCACTTGGTTGAGGACGATCTGCTCGCCCTTACCCAGCGGCGCGCTCGCGTCCACCGCAAACAAACCACTCGGTACATCAGCACCGCTAAGCGCCAAGCTGTACACCGTGCCGGCATCACCGGCTGCTGCACCGTCTGCACCAAACACGCTATTAAACTGCGCTTGCACCACCGCAGCGCTCAGCACGGCCGAGGCAACACCATCGGCATAGGCGCCGCCCAGGCTCGCCAGGCTTTCATCGACAAATACACGACCCAGCCCTTCGGACTGCTCACTGAGCTGTGCACGGGGGCCATCATCTTCAAAGCTAAAGGCACCGGCGGCGCCCAGATCAATCGAGACACTGTCGCTGTCACCATCACCGTCGGTCACGGTCTGGGTCAGCAGCAGCGCGCCTTCAGCCAAGCTCAGCAGCTGGCTGTCATCCGCACTGCTGGTGTCCGCGTGCCAGATATTGTCCAGCAGCCCCAGGGTCACCGCGCCGGTAACCGGGTTGATGGTCAGGGTGAAATACGCAACGCCACCGGCGCTGCCGGTGACCACGTTGCCCACTTGGTTGAGGACGATCTGCTCGCCTTTGCCCAGCGGCGCGCTCGCGTCCACCGCAAACAAACCACTCGGTACATTGGCACCGCTAAGCGCCAAGCTGTACACCGTGCCGGCATCACCGGCTGCTGCACCGTCTGCACCAAACACGCTATTAAACTGCGCTTGCACCACCGCGGCGCTCAGCACGGCCGAGGCAACACCATCGGCATAGGCGCCGCCCAGGCTCGCCAGGCTTTCATCTACGCCCACAGCACCCAGTTCACCTGCCTGTTCACTGAGTCTTGCTTCTGGACCATCGTCATTCACGAGAACGTCAATAAACACAGTAGGTGATACGTCGCCGTCGAGATCGAACATCCTGACAGGGAAGCGTTCGCCGACCTGATCGGCAGCTCCTGTTGCATTGGGGTTGGTGTGATTGAGCGTGTTACTGGTAAGGGTGTAAGTCCAATTGCCAGCCGCATCCACAGTGAGAATGCCGTACTGCCCTTGAACTACAGCACCACCCGTAACATTGATCCAATTGCCGTTAACATCCTGAACTTCGAGCGCAGACACACCATCAGGTGAATTGATAATGATGGTGCCTCTGGCCTGCTCAGAATTACTAGCGGCGTTACTTCCATTGGCCAGCCCTTCCTCATCTACAATTGCAGGGCCCGCAATCAAGGTGCCGCTGCCGTCTTCGTATTCAACGTCTATGTCTGGAGTGAAATCCGGAGCCGCCGGTGCGTCATCTGCCGCAGCAGCCTCAGGGTCGGGAAACTCAGGCCCGTTATTCAAGCCTTCGGTTGGAAAGCCAATGATTGGATCGAGTGCGCCGCCCGTTTCACCCAGCAATACAAAGGAATGCCCCCCACCCACGCCACCAGCACCGCCCGCCCCACCGGCACCTGGGCCAGCAGCGGTTGCTTCACCTTCGAGCGTCGGGTCGACGCCAGCCTCAATAGCGGCTTGCAGTTTTTCCACATCAGTCAGATCGCCATCGCTCGGTAAAGTCGCAGGCGTCTCTGCAGTCGGTGATTGTGGGTTAGAACTGCTGGCGAGCATTTGCTCGTTAAGGTTCAGGCTGCTGTCGCGGCCCAGGGTGAGCTGCTGCCCATTGCTCATGGCAACCGCAATAGAACCAGCGGCACCGGTAACGATTTGCTCCCCCGCAAAAACTCGATCGCCTTCACTGAGTGGACGACGCGTTCCGTCGCCAGCTACTGCATAGACTTCGCCGATAACTTGGCTGACGACACCAATCAAAGTAGCCATGATTCCATCCTCACTACAACTGCCGACCACCGCCGACACGTATGCCAAAAAAGGTCTAGACACCCTTCACGGAGAGAACAAAAGCACTGGCTGATTTCAACGACGTCACACTCAAAAACAAAAACGACAAAAAACTGTCACCCTGACCCGCGTCGCTCACCACACCAGAAAGATCCCGCCCTTATTTGCATCTGACCATCTGTTTTAGCCGTGCACGCCACTGAAGGGCACAAAACGCACGACTTCTGAATGAAAACAATGTGCTGGTTTTCTCAGACTGCATAAGATTTTTTTCTTATAGGGCTTGTAACAATTTTTTCTTAGCTACGCTTAAAAGTGTTCTTAGCTGTGATGTTACAAGCTGACAGTAATCCACTGGAACAAATAGCCATTTTTTTGGCGACTGGATTAACACAATCTAAAAGGAGAGTTATCTGATGCGCGCACTCAACCCTTTATGGAGCAGTATCGTGCTGGCTGCGGTCTGCACCCAAGCACAAGGCATCTCCTTATCGGAGGCTATCCAGAGCACGCTGGATAACCACCCGGAAATTCATGCAGGGGCCAACAGCCGCCTTTCATCGGATGAAGAGGTCAAGATTGCCAAGGGCGGCTACCTGCCAACCGTCGACTTACTGATGGGCTATGGCCGGCAAAACACCGACAGCCCTAGCACCCGAGCGTTAGGCAACCACAACAGCGAGACACTTAATTACGGCACTTCCGAGCTACGGTTACGGCAAATGTTGTTTGATGGTTTCAATACGCCTAATGAGGTGGCGCGCACCAAAGCCGTGGTGAATTCACGAGCCTATCGTCTGCTGGGCACCTCTGAAAGCCTGGCTCTGCGCACCACCGAGGTGTACCTCGACTTACTAATGCGCCGCGAAATGGTCGAGCTGGCGCGCAACAATTTACAGACGCATCTACGCATCAATGACCAGATAGGCCTGCGTAGCGAGCAAGGTGTAGGCAGTACAGCTGACCTTGACCAATCCGAGGCGCGCTTGGCCTTGGCAGAGAACAACCTTTATACCGAACAGGTAAACCTGGCCGATGCTGAGGCCAACTTTTTCAGTGCCGTTGGCCGCATGCCTGACGAGCTAGAGTCGCCGGCCTCCTTGAAAGGCACATTGCCTGAGAGCCTTGCAGAGGCCCGGCAAACCGTGATGGATAACAACCCTTTCCTAAAATCAGCACAGTCCGATGTGCAAGCGGCCGAGAAGCAATATGAGGTTGCCAAATCAACCTTCTATCCACGCGTGGACCTTGAACTGGCAACCAATGCCGACAACAACACCCAAGGGGATGAAGGCCACAACAACGGTTGGCGTGCGGCCATAGTAATGAATTACAACCTGTTCAACGGCATGCGCGACAAGGCACTCCTGCAGTCAACTGCCCATCAAATCAATGAGTCAATGGACATCCGTAACAACGCCCTTCGCGTGCTCAATGAGAACCTGTCACTGGCCTGGAACGCCATGGAAAACGCCCGACTACAAACACCCAAAGCACGGGATTACGCGGACTACACCTCACGGGTTCGCCAAGCCTACCAACAACAGTTCGGGTTGGGACAACGCTCTCTGCTTGACCTGCTCGACAGTGAAAACGAGCTATTCACAGCCAACCGCCGCTACACCGAAGTACGCTTTAGCGAAGAGTTCTCCATGTATCGGGTAACCGCAGCGATGGGCGATTTGTTGCGTCAGCAACAAGTGGTAGTACCTGCAGAAGCCGTAGCCCTTTCAGAAGTGAAGAGCGAGGCGCGTCTGCCGGCAATGAAGTAAACCGGCATAAGGAGTAGTAGACCTTGACCACCATGGAGCGGCCAGGGCCATCCAGCGATCCGCGTCTTAATCATGACGATCCGCTACTTGATGGCTTGTTGATTCTTTGCAAACTTCACGATTGTTCTGCCAGCCGTGGCAGCTTGAGTGCAGGGCTGCCGTTACCTGAGCAGCGCCTAACCGCCGAGTTACTCCCCCGCGCTGCGGCGCGGGCAGGCTTGCAAGGACGTTTGCTACAACGCGATTTAGCCAGCATTTCAGCCCTTAACCTTCCAGTACTGCTGCTGTTGAAAAACGGCCGTAGCGCTGTGCTGCGCCAATGGGGACCCAAAAACCAAGCGCAAATACTGCCCTGCGAAGCCGATGGCGGCGAACAGTGGATTAACCGTGAGCAGTTAGCAGCCGAGTACAGTGGCCAAGCTTTCTTTGCACGCCCGCGCCATGAGTTGGAAGAAGCACGCTCCCCCCTTGTTCCTCGCATAGAAGCCTGGTTTCGCGACACCCTCAAGCTGTCGCGCTGGTTGTATACGGATGCCATCCTCGCCAGCCTGCTGATCAACCTGCTTGGCTTGATGGTGCCGCTGTTTGTGATGCAGACCTATGACCGCGTGGTCCCTAACCAAGCCACCTCGACGCTCTGGGTATTGGCCATTGGTTTATTCATCGGCATGGGTTTCGAGTTATTGCTGAAAATACTGCGTGCGCATTTACTCGACACCGCAGGTAAGAAAACCGATGTGGTGTTGTCGGCCACGCTGTTCGAGCGCATCACCGGGATGTCAATGAAAGCCCGCCCGGCCACCATCGGAGGCTTTGCCCAGAGCATTCACGACTTCCAGGGGCTGCGTGAGTTTCTCACCGCCGTTACCCTCACCAGCCTCATTGACCTGCCCTTCTCATTCCTGATGATTACGGTGATCTGGCTGATCGGCGGCTGGCTGGTGGTCATCCCCTTGCTGGCCTTCCCGCTTACCGCGCTGTTCGCCTTTATCATCCAAGCGCGTCTGCGCGATACCGTGGAAAAAAGCCTGCAATTGGCCTCGCAGCGCCAAGCTCTATTAATTGAGACCCTCGGTGGACTGGAAACCCTTAAAGCCTGCAGCGCGGAAAGTGAGCGCCAACACCAATGGGAAAAAACCCACGGTGCCCTTACCCGCCTGGATATACATGCTCGCTCACTCGCAGCCATCGCCACCAACGGCACCCTATTTCTACAGCAGTTCGCCGGCATGGCCACCATTGTGGCGGGGGTCTACATCATCATCGCCGGCCAACTCAGTGTCGGTGCACTGGTGGCGTGCTACATGCTGGGCAGCCGTATTCTCGCGCCACTTGGGCAAATTGCAGGGCTGATTACCCGCTACCAACAGGCGCGTTTAACCATGACCAGCACCGACGCGCTGATGGCCCTACCTCAGGAACGCCAGGCCAAACAGCGTCCACTGGACCGCACACAACTGCATGGCGCTTTGGATATTCGCGACGCCACCTTTAGCTATCCCGGGCAAAGCACCCCAGCGCTTGCTGCCGTGAGCTTGCGCCTTACGGCCGGAGAACGCGTCGGCATCATTGGCCGTAGCGGCTCAGGCAAGAGCACGTTAGCGCGCTTGGTAATGGCGTTTTACAGCCCGGACAAAGGACAAATCTTGCTGGACAACCTCGACCTGCGCCAGCTCGATGTGGCCGATTTGCGCCATCAAATTGGTTATGTCGCCCATGACCTACCGCTGCTGGCTGGCAGCCTACGCGACAACCTAACGCTGGGGGCGCGCTATGTCAGCGATGCACGCATGCTGGAAGTGGCCGAGCTGACCGGCGTTGTCGACCTGGCCCGGCAACACCCACAGGGCTTCGACCGCCCCGTGGGTGAGCGCGGCCAACTGCTTTCAGGTGGTCAGCGTCAAGCCGTATTGTTGGCCCGCGCCCTGTTACTCGACCCTCCGATTCTGCTGCTGGATGAGCCCACCAGCGCAATGGACAACACCAGCGAGGAAATCCTGCGTAACCGCCTGCAGACCTGGGCACAAGGCAAAACCATGCTGCTAATCACGCACCGCGCCTCCATGCTCAGCCTGGTTGATCGCCTGGTAGTGCTGGACAACGGCCATATTGTCGCCGATGGGCCTAAAGAAGCGGTAATTGAAGCGCTACGCAAAGGTCGAGTTGGCCCCGCAGCGGTATAGGAATGCTCATGCACATAAGCCACTCAATTCGTGATTACTTCGCCAGCATGCGCCAGCGCAAGCAGGACACCGAGTTTATGCCGGAAGTCGACGGAGCGATTCTCGAAGACTCGCCCTGGTTCACCCGTATCACCGTGTGGGTGGTCAGTGCATGCCTGATCGTGGCCCTGATCTGGGCCAATTTTGCCGTGCTGGAAGAAGTCACCACCGGTGAAGGCAAAGCCATTCCCTCAAGCAAAATTCAGGTCATCCAAAACCTGGAAGGCGGTATTGTCAGCGAGATATTTGTGCGCGAAGGACAGATCGTCGAGAAAGGCGCCGTACTGCTGCGCCTGGATGACACGCGCTTTCTCTCTAATCGCGGTGAGGCAGAGGCCGACCGTCTGGCCTTGGTCGCTCGCGTGGAGCGCCTGACTGCAGAAGCAGAAGGCCGCCCCATCAAAATGCCGGCAGATATTCTGCGGCTGGCCCCTCAATTGGCCGAAGATGAGTTGGCGCTTTATCAGTCTCGTCAAAATCGCCTACAGAGCGAACAGCGCACCTTGGGCGAACAATTGCGTCAAAAAACCCAGGAGCTGGCTGAGTTTCGCGCTAAATCCCAGCAGTACCGCTCAAGCATGGGTCTGCTGCAGCAAGAACTGAATATGTCGCAACCTCTGGTGGCCACGGGTGCAATTTCCCAAGTGGAAATCCTCCGCCTGCGCCGCAGCCTGGTAGAAATACGCGGTTCGCTGGACGCCACCAACCTAGCCATCCCCAGGGCCGAGTCGGCGATGGATGAAATCAAAAGCAAGGTGGAGGAATCAGAACTGAGCTTTCGCTCTGACGCCTTCAAGGAGCTCAATGAAATCCGCACCGAGCTGAAGAAAATAACCGCCAGCAGCGTCGCCATTGATGATCGCGTCAGCCGTACGACCGTGGTCTCGCCCGTACGCGGCATCATCAATCAGCTCAAGGTCAACACCATCGGTGGCGTGGTCCAGCCGGGCAGTGACATGCTGGAAATTGTCCCGCTGGACGACAGCCTGCTGATTGAAGCCAAGGTACGGCCGCAAGATGTCGCCTTTCTTCACCCAGGGCAAAAAGCCATGGTCAAGTTTACCGCCTACGACTACACCATTTACGGCGGACTCAAAGCCAGCCTTGAGCTGATCAGCGCCGACACTATTACCGATGAAGAAGGCAACAGCTTTTACCTGATCCAGGTGCGCACCAATCAAAGCCATTTGGGCAGCGTAGAGCACCCGCTGCTGATCATTCCTGGCATGGTCGCGACCGTGGACATCATTACCGGTGAGAAAAGCGTTCTCGATTACCTGCTAAAGCCGGTGCTCAAAGCGCGTTCAGAAGCCATGCGCGAACGCTAAAAACCGTATAGCCGTCAACGGCCTCAGAGCGCTGTATCTGATTGAGCATGATTTCGCTGGTAAGTCTGCGCCCCCATGGCCTCGATTTGCCCTTCAATCAGCGCTTCAAAGGGTTTAAGCAGTGCATCAAAGCAGGTTGGAGCCTCAATCGTGTTCAGCGCCGCGACAATCGCCTCGAGGGTGGACAGCGCCCCTGGCATTGGCGCTTTACGCAGGCGATAACGCGATGACAAACCCTCCGGCAAGGCCACTCTAGGTAGGTTCGCCAGCTGCGGATTCACATGCAGTAGTTTGCGCGCCTTGCGCCAGGTGCCATCGGGTACCACCAACAGCAGCGGTAGCTCGCTGCACGACTTGTCATACGGCATCAACGGTTGTACCTGTTCACCGGGAAACAACAGACATGCCCGGTACCCAGGCTGTTGCAACAGCGCCGGCAGCGCCTCAAAAACCTCACCCACCAGCAGCTGCGCATTGCTCAGGCCAAGTGCAGCCAGACGCGCAGTATTCAACGCATGCCGGACCTCACTTGGATGCTGCAAAATCAGCACGCGTGTGCGGCTCGGTAAGCACGGGATAAGGGCGCACAAGCAGCGCTCGGTGGGGCGGGTACAGCGCGGGCATTGCAGGCGTGACATCAGGTTCTCCTCAGCCACGCAGTTTGCCATAACCCATAGAAAATCGGCCCTCCTCGCTTACGAAGTGGGCCGACAACCATGTAGCAACATTGCCAATCAGCGGTTGAAGCGCTCCGCCAGGCTATGCAGGTAATCCGCCATATCTTCCAACTCCTGGCCAATAGTTGCACCTTGGTGAGCTTGTTCGGCACTGCGGTCGGACAGCTGCGCAATCTGTGTGATTTGCCGGCTGATGTCTTCGGCCACATGGCTTTGCTCTTCGGACGCCGAGGCCATCTGCTGGCTCATGCCAGTAATCCTGCTGACAGCTTCGCTAATGCCATCCAATGCGGTTCGTACGGACTCCACGCTTTCGACGCTCTGCTTAGAAATGGCCTCGCCTTTGCCCGCCGTCACCACCGCACGCTCAGCCCCCGCACGCAGTGAGGAAATGATCTGATGGATCTGCTCGGTCGACTCACGCGTACGCGAAGCCAAGGAGCGCACCTCATCGGCGACCACCGCAAAGCCGCGTCCTTGCTCGCCTGCCCGCGCCGCTTCGATGGCGGCGTTCAGCGCCAGCAGGTTGGTTTGTTCGGCAATCGAGGTAATCACATCCGCCACGCTGCCGATTGACTGAGTGGAGTTAGCCAGGTCATTGACCGCCTGGCCAATGTCCACCATCGCTTTGGCCATGTGATGCATCGAATCGAGGCTGCCACTGGCCAGCTGTAAACCTTGTTTGGCCAGCCGATCAGCCTCCTCGGCCGCGTGCGAGGTGCTTTGCACGTTGTGTGTCACTTCCTGGATGGTGGCCGCCATCTCGTTGATGGCAGTGGCCGACTGATCCGTTTCACTGCGTTGCTGGTCGAGCATTTTCGCACTGGAGCGCGACAAGTCGGCTGAACGCGCAGCATGCTTTTTGACGTTATTGCCCGCATCCTCAATACGCGTGAGCGCGGTTTGCAAGCGCGCCTCTTCGCTGATCATCGCCATATCCAGCAACGCCTGCGCGCCACGGCTATCGGTATAAGTCAGAGCAACCAGAGCGCTGGTAAAGGCCTTGGGGTGTTGCGCAAGTGTTTGCTTGATCAAATTGCGTTTGGCATACAGCTGATAGGAGCCAAGAGCAAATAGAGTCACTGCGATAAAGAGCAAAAACCAAGGCCCAACGACCAAAAAGTGCGCGCCTAATACCAACAAGCCGGCCAGGATCAACGGCCAGGATTGAATGATGTCGAGGGTCCAATACACCAGCTTGGGGACCGGTGCTTTGCCTTCACGCAGGCGCGCATAGAGTTTTTCTGCGCGCCGCTTCTGCGCCTCATCGGGCAAAGAGCGCACTGATTCATAACCCGCTACCCGGCCATTTTCATAGATCGGCGTCACGTACGCGCTGACCCAGTAGAAATCGCCATTTTTCGAACGGTTTTTTACGATCCCCATCCAGGGCTTGCCCTGTTTGATGGTGTCCCACATATGAGCAAAAACCGCAGGTGGCATGTCGGGATGGCGGACCAAATTGTGCGGCTGGCCGAGCAACTCTTCGCGGGTGAAACCACTGACTTCAACAAAGGCATCATTGCAGTAGGTGATCACGCTATTGAGGTCAGTGGTGGAAATAAGGCGTTCTTTCGGCGAGAAGGTTTTTTCCCGCTGAGTCACTGGAAGGTTCTGGCGCATCGAGGCTATCCCTGTCTTTGCTATTTACATAAATGTTGCTGTAGGTCCAGCACAGCAATACCCACACACAGCAAGGGCTGCGTTAAAACGAGCACGTAGGATTAAGTGCAACCATCAAGGCGCAGTGGCTAGCACCAGGTACAACCTGAGCAGAGACCGAAGGTCTGCGAACTCAGTGTCGCGCAGGGCGCGATTGGGCACTACGCGCGTGGCTGCGCACAGGAACGGGTTGCAGTTGTGGCCGCTCATACAACCCAAGGGCAACCAACAGCTCAAACAGGGCAATGCAGAACTTGGTGTTCATAAACAGCCTCCAATCGAGGGCATCAAACACGTGCTTGGACTTCACTATTTAGCCTAGTTCAGAACAGCTGAAGCTGCCGCCTGCGTTGCCAAAACAGCTAGAACAGCACACGCAACCCTGCATACAGGGTGCGCCCAGGCCCTGGTTCAAAATAGCGCGCGTTACCATCGTTGACCCGCACGTTATCGAAGTACTCACGCCCCAGCAGGTTATCGATGCCCAGGTAAGGCTCCAAACTTTGCTCACCGAGTTGCAGGCGTTTGCCTAGGCGTAAGTTGAGCAAAGCAAAGCCTGGAGCTGACTGCGTATTGGCACCGTTGGCATACACCCGTGCCTGAGCCGTCACACCCAGGCGCACATAGCCCTCTTGATGCTCGTAAGCCAGCTCACTGAAAAAAGTTTGCTTGGGAATGCCGGGGGTATGCTTGCCGGAAAAGTCGCCGGCTGCCACTCGGTAGTCGATAAACCGGTAGCGGTTGTAGGCATACGCCATGGACCCACGCCAGGCATCGGTAAGCTGCCAATCCAGGCTTAACTCCACGCCATCACGGCGCGACTCACCGGCGTTGCGATAGAAGTTACGTCCCGGTTGGGCCTGCAAACTGAACGCCACCAGCTCATCTTCAAGATCAATCCGGTAAAGCGCCAGGGCATAACGCAGTGAGGGCCATTCGCCTTTAATACCCAGCTCGCGACTTAACGCCTGGGCCGGTTGCAACGCGCCATTGAACCCAGCGCCCTGGGGGTTCGCCAGTTCGTTAATCGTTGGCGTTTCAAAGGAGCTGGCCAGGCGCGCATACAGCGATTGCTGCGGGGTAAAGCGGTAACTCAGACCGGCGCTGTAGTTCCAGTCCTCCAAGCTGCGTGAGCCTGAATCATCACGGCTATCGGCCAGATAGGCATCATCCGTCGCCAAACGCACCTGGTCATACCGCAGCCCAAGGGTGGCCTGCCACTGCTCACTCAGGTCAACTTGATCCTCAATAAACAACCCTTGGCTAAGCGCTGACTCATCCTGCTGCTGACGGGACTGCCCACGCTCGCCCAACAGGTTGTCATAGCGGCGGCGATCATCACGCTGCGCCTCAAGATCAAAGCCTGTGGTGATTTTATGGGGCATGCCGATCAGTTCGCGGTAATGGCTGTATTGCCCGCCAACCCCACTGAAATAACGGTCAAAGGTCGTCTGCCCACTCGTGGTAAACCCCAACATATTGCCGAACTCACGGTGCCCCAGGTAACTGCGCAACTGATATTGATCGGCGCCCGCCGCGTAGCCATCCCACACCAAGCCCAGACGCTGCTGACGGATATATTCATCGGCGTTGAAGCGCAAATTATTCGGCGCCGCCTGCCGGCGATCCGCCTTCACCTCGGTGGCGGTCAGGCCACCTGGGTCTTCGGCGCGATTGTCGATAGCGTTGAAGTTCAAGCGCAGACGTCCGTTCGGCGCATACCAGCGCAGCTTGCCGGTGAAGCTGTTGGTCTGCGCCTGGCTGTGCTCGCGATAACCTTCTAAAACGGTGCTGTTAAATGCCAGCAAACCACCCAGATTACCGTCGCTGCCGCCGATCTCGCTGCGCATGCGCTGGTAACCCAGGCCAGCCGCGCTCAGGTCCAGCTGCATCGAGGGCAAAGTCGGCGGCTCGCGGGTTTCAATTGCCAGCACACCACCAGCGGCATTGCCGTAGAGCACCGAAGCGGGGCCGCGCAACACCTCCATGCGTTCGACCAAGCCCAGGTCCAGGCCGTCCAGCTCAGTTTGCCCATCCGGCATGGTCAAGGGCACGCCGTCGACCAGCACCCGAATGCCACGCACGCCGAAATTACCGCGCGCGCCGAAGCCACGAATCGCCGGGCGCAATCCTTGAGCCAGGTTGTAACGATTGAGACTGAACACGCCCGGTACGCGCGCCAGCATGCTATCCAAGGTGAGGCTTTGTTCACCCGGTGCCGTACCGGCTTCGACCACCGTGACCGCAACCGGCGCGCTTAGCCAGCGCGCATGACTACGAGGGGTGGTGATCAGCAGCGGAGCCAGTTCGACCACCGCACCATCGGGCTCGGTCGCCTGCACCCCGACACTGCCCGCCAGCAGCCAGATACTGACTGCAATGCCGCAGGGTGACAGCCGCACGCGGCTCAATACTCTTTGTCGGCCTGATCTTTACGCCGGTAAGGGAAGACGTCGATCACCTTGCCAGCACGAATCGCCTCCTGCAGGCCTTTCCAGTAATCGGCGTCATAGAGGTCGCCGTGTAGCTCGCTGAACAGCTGGCGTTGCTGCTTATCGGCAAACAAAAACGGCGGGAATTCCTCGGGAAATACATCCAGCGGTGCCACCGAGTACCAGGGCTCGGAAGACATTTCGTCTTCCGGGTAGCGCGCCTGGGGAATACGCCGAAAATTGGCCTCGGTCAGGTAGCAAATTTCGTCGTAGTCGTAGAAAACCACCCGGCCGTGACGGGTCACGCCAAAGTTCTTCAGCAGCATGTCACCGGGAAAGATATTGGCCGCTGCCAGCTGCTTGATGGCCAGACCATAATCGTCCAAGGCCTCACGCACCTGGGCAGCACTGGCACTTTCCACATAAATATTCAGCGGCGTCATCCGTCGCTCAGTCCAGCAGTGGCGCACCAGCACGATGTCGCCGTTGACCTCAACAGTAGCCGGGGCTACCTCGAGCAATTCAGCCAAGCACTCGGGATCAAACTTGCTCAGCGGGAAACGAAAATCGGCAAACTCTTGGGTATCGGCCATGCGCCCTACCCGGTCGACGGTTTTCACTAACCGGTACTTCTCAATCACCGTGGCGCGGTCGACGTTCTTCGACGGTGCGAAGCGATCCTTGATGATTTTGAACACAGTGTTGAAACCCGGCAGGGTAAACACGCTCATCACCATGCCGCGCACACCCGGAGCCATGACGAATTTGTCATCGGTGGTCGCCAGGTGGTTGATCAGCGAGCGGTAGAACTCCGACTTGCCGTGCTTGTAGAACCCAATCGAGGTGTACAGCTCGGCAATGTGTTTGCCCGGCAAAATGCGCTTGAGAAAGCTGACGAACTCCGCCGGATAACCCACCCGCACCATGAAATAGGAGCGCGTAAAGGAAAAGATGATCGACACCTCCGCCTCGTCGGTGATCAGCGCATCAATCTGAATACCCTGTTCTTCACGGTGCAGGAGTGGAATCACCAGCGGCCATTGCTCATCGCGGGTGTAAATACGCCCCACCAGGTACGCCCCTTTGTTGCGGTATAACCGCGAGGCGAATAGCTCAATGCGCAGGTCCGGATCCTTGCACACCCAATCTGGCAGGTTGTCGCGCAGCTGCTTGAGCAGGCGCGCCAGATCGCGCTCTAAATCCTCATAGCCAACTTCGAAACTGAAGTCCTCAAAAATCTGCCGCAAGGCATGTTCAATATCGCCATTGGGCTCGTACAAGCGGGTTTGCGGCGTACGCTCATTAACCCGCAGCGCCGGGCGCGTGGTGTGAATAAACATGCAGCCGTCATTGATCTGGTCATGGCTGAACAACCCGCAAAAAATCGAGTTGAACCATGTTTCCGCCAGTTCATCGTCATCACGTAGGTTGATCAAGGTGATGTAGGCCGACTTGACCAGAGGCCACTGCGCCACATCGAGCAATACCTCAGCCTCATGCGCCTCGCGCAACCGCTCACTGACCGCACTGACACACTCTTCATACAAGGCAATTCGCGCCGCTGAGGCCTGCTGAATTTCCTGCCACTGCGCCTGTTCGAAACGCACCCGTCCACCGTTGGTGATCTGACGGAACTGCTCGCGGTAATCGTCGAAACCTTCGAGGATAAGCGCGGCAATCGCGCTGGCCGGCCATTGCTGTGGCATAAACAAACCCCTACGGATGAAATGCGAATAATCCGCCGAGCTTATCCAGTGACTGCGCCAAGTAAAAGCCGGCAATGCATACACAGGCGCTTATCTACGACGAAATATTGCCGATCAGCCATTTTAAAGCGTATTTCGGATTGCCTTAACCCCGCGGCCCAGCAACACTGCTCGGCCATTTCACCGCCGTGGAGCCTGTTTGTGCGCCTTGCCGATCTAGTACGCCTGCTGCTGCTTGCCGCCATCTGGGGGGCAAGCTTCCTGTTTATGCGTATTGTCGCGCCGGTGCTGGGCAGCATGCCAACCGCATTCTTTCGCGCCAGCCTCGGCATGCTCGGCTTACTGATAATTCTGCTGCTGATGCGCGTGCGCTGGGATTTCAACGGCAAACTCAAGCACTGCCTGGTGCTCGGCGTGATCAATGCAGGCCTGCCTTCGGCCATGTATTGCATGGCCGCACTGGTGTTACCGGCAGGCTACTCGGCCATCCTGAATGCCACCACGCCGATGATGAGCGTGATGATCGGTATGCTGTTCTTCGCCGAAGCACTGACCCTGAGCAAGATCGCCGGCGTCGCCATCGGCCTGTTTGGTGTGGCCGTGCTAACCCGCACCGGCCCAGTGGAGTTTGACCTGACGCTACTGCTCGGCGCAGCCGCCTGCATGGTGGCCACCGCCTGTTATGGCTTTGCCGGCTTTCTTACGCGGCGCTGGATCGGCCTGCAAGGCGGCCTGGATAACCGCCTGACCGCGTTCGCCAGCCTGTGTGGTGCCAGCCTGTTTCTGCTGCCGTTGTTCGGCGGCTCTTTACTGATCCAACCGCCAGCCAACTGGGGCGGGCTCAACGTGTGGCTGTCGCTCGCAGGGCTTGGCTTTGTCTGTACCGCGTTTGCCTACGTGCTGTACTTTCGCCTACTCAGCGACATTGGCCCGATCAAAGCCAGCACCACCACCTTCCTGATCCCGCCCTTTGGCGTGCTGTGGGGCGCACTGCTGCTGGATGAGCCCTTGTCCTGGGCCTATCTGTATGGCGGCGTGCTGATCGCCATTGCCCTGTGGCTGGTCGTGCGGCCAACCGCAGCGGCCAAACCCGCCTGAGCCATGCACACAACAGAAAGCCCGCTTATGGCGGGCTTTCTGTTGTGTGGCGTTAACGCAGCTGTCAGCTCAAGCGTGACGGCGATTTGCGCACAATCTTGATGGAGTGCTTGAGCGTCGGCTTACGCGTGACACTGACCGCGCGACGCGAAACCGTATCGATGGTGATATTCCAGAAACCGCTGCTGGGTACGGTAATCTTCGCCGGAAAGGTGTCGAACGCGCCGCCGTGATAGGTGTGTCGACCACCATTTTTGAAGCTGCGAAAGTTGGCATCGCTCATCAGGCGAATATTGCAGGTTTGCGAGCAAACGATCTCAACGATGTCGTCTTCGTTGAGATGTTCGCGCTGGTGTATATATTTCATGCTGTGTCCCCACACATTTTTCCGGGCGCGACCATAGCACAGCCCGCGCTAGCAAGCGGATGCATTGCCAGCTAACCTTAGCCGATCAGCCGCCCCAGGCCGGTATTACTCTCTGTACAACCCTGCCCGGACAAGGATGCCCTATGCACCTTCGGCTACTGCTGCTTGTGCCCCTATTGATGACCGGTTGCAGCACGCCTAAATACTTCGAGGCCGTGCAGCCATCCAGCCCACAACGCGCGGTGCTTTATTTGTACCGCCCGCAAGCCAGCAACCCAGGCCTGATGCAGCCGCTGCGTTACGACTACCCGGAAGTCTTCATCGACGGCCAGAGCATTGGCATGCTGAAATTTAACAGCCATCAACATATCGAGCTGGCACCTGGAAAACACAGCGTGCGCGTCACCGGTCTGAGCCCCGCCGCCAAGTGGGAGCCACGCGATATCGAGCAAACGCTCACCCTCAAACCGGCACAAGTCAGCTACTTGAAACTCAATGTGCAGTACCAGTTGAATGAAATGGTGTTGGGCCAGCCAGGGCCGCGCTACTCCATTCACCTGACGCCGATGCGCAGCGAAGATGCCGTCTACGAAATTCGCCACACTCAACCCCACTGATTCTCAGGAAACGTGCATGCCCACTCTTAATTATCTGAGCCTCTTAATCCTTAGCAGCGTCCTGCTCACAGCCTGTAGCAAGCAGGTTCAGAATGAAGCGCTAAGCAACGATAGCCGTGCCACCCAGATCACCCAAGAGGGCGTCCCAGGCGGGGTGGCAACTCAGGTTGAAGAGATCAACGCCGTGGTCAGCGCCATCAACTACGCCACCAGCAGTGTCACCCTGGAGGATGCGCAAGGCCACCAACGCGATTTCAAAGCCAGCTCAGAGATGATCGATCTCCAGCGCTTAAAAGTCGGCGACAAGGTTAATGCTACCGTCGTTCTGGAGCAGATGATTTACTTACGCGATACCGCTACAGCCAGCACAGACAGCGCTGCCGATATACTCGCCACAACACCGGCCAACGCCAAGCCAGGCATGTTGGTTGCCGAAAGCGTCGAGATCATTGCCGTGGTCAAAGCCATTGATACCACCCAACAGACCGCCACGCTTGAGTTCGGCGACGGCACCCGTAAAACGGTAAAGGTACGGCCTGATGTACAACTCAAAACCGAGCACCTCAACCGCCAGGTAATGATCCGCCTGAGCTCGGCGCTGGCCATTCGCGTACAGCCCGAATAATCCATTGCTCGACGGCCCTGCGCCGTCGAGCAGGCCCACTTCGCCCCCTCAAGGCACAGTGGTAGCATGCGCGCCCCATGACCATCGACGAATTCCACCAGCGTCTCACCGACCTCGGTGCCAAACCCATGCATATCGGGCGCATTACCCGTGCCTGGCTGGGTGGCAAGCCGCTGGATACCGGTACCCGCAACCAGAAAACCGAGAACTTCCTGCCGCTGGCGGTGCGTAATGCCCTGCCCGAGATAAGCAACGAACTCGATGGGCTAGCCCAGCTGAGTTCAGAGCACCCGGCCCGCGACGGCTCGGCACGCTTGCTGGTGGAGCTGGCCGACAAGCAAATGGTGGAAAGTGTGCTGCTGCCACGCGATGGCCTGTGTGTGTCCAGCCAGGTCGGTTGTGCGGTGGGTTGTGTGTTCTGCATGACCGGCAAGAGCGGCCTGCTGCGCCAACTGACGACCAGCGAGATTCTTGCTCAGGTGGCCCTAGCCCGGCGCTTTCGCCCGGTGAAGAAAGTAGTGTTTATGGGCATGGGCGAGCCGGCACACAACCTCGACAACGTGCTGGAGGCAATCAACCTACTCGGCACCGAGGGCGGCATTGGCCAACGCAACCTGGTGTTCTCCACCGTGGGTGACCCTCGGGTATTCGAGCGCTTGCCGCAGCAGCAAGTCAAACCGGCCCTAGCGCTATCGCTGCACAGCACCGATGCCGAACTGCGCCAGCACCTGCTGCCGCGCGCACCGCGAATTGACCCTGAAGAGTTGGTTGAGCTGGGCGAAGCCTATGCGCGGCAGATCGATTACCCGATCCAGTACCAATGGACGCTGCTCAAGGGCATCAATGACAGCCAAGAGGAAATGGACGGCATCCTGCGGCTACTCAAGGGCAAGTACGCGATCATGAACCTGATCCCCTACAACAGCCTGGAGGCCGATGAATTCCAGCGCCCCGATGGCGACCGTATCGTGCAGATCGTGCGTTATCTGCACAGCCGTGGCGTGCTGACCAAGGTGCGCAATTCGGCAGGTCAGGACATTGACGGCGGCTGCGGGCAACTGCGCGCACGGGCGACCGAGGTGCTGGAGCGGCGCAAGTCTCGCACCTAGACTGCGGCGGCGCTGTATGCGTCGCGGCTAAAGCCCCTCCCACCGAAACCAAGATGGGCAGTAAGTCAGTAGCAACGTGCCGATCGTTGTGGGCGGGGCTTTAGCCGCGAATCGCTGATAAACAAAATAATCGCCCCCATAAAAAATGCCCGCAGAACGCGGGCATTTTATTTAGCCATCTACTTAGTAGTAGGCATTTTCCTTGATGCTGTGGTCAGTCACATCACGCACCCCTTTGAGTTCGGGGATCCGCTCCAGCAAGGTTTTCTCGATACCTTCTTTAAGCGTGAGGTCAACCTGGCCGCAACCCTGGCAACCACCGCCAAACTTCAGCACGGCAATGCCATCTTCAACCACGTCGATCAGGCTGACTTCGCCGCCATGGCTGGCCAAACCAGGATTGATCTCGGTCTGCAGGTAGTAGCTGATGCGCTCATTGAGCGGGCTGTCTTCATTGACCATCGGCACTTTGGCGTTCGGCGCCTTGATGGTCAGCTGGCCGCCCATGCGGTCGGTGGCGTAATCAACCACGGCATCGTCGAGGAACGGCTCGCTGACGGCATCGATCCAGGCAGTAAAGGTGGCCAGGCCCAGGGCCGTGTCTTCAGCCTTCTGCTCGCCCGGCTTGCAATAGGCAATGCAGGTTTCGGCGTACTGGGTGCCCGGCTGGGTGATAAATACGCGAATGCCGATGCCCGGGGTGTTCTGCTTGCTCAGCAGGTCAGCCAGATAATCGTGGGCCGCGTCGGTAATGGTAATGGTGCTCATGGCAACTCCTCGCAAACATGGGCGCAGTGTACGCCACTCACCCGCGCCGGCAAAGTCCTAGTGTTTTAGTAGGAATAGCACTTATTCGCTGAAAGCTTGCTTCTTGCAAAGAAAAGCAGCCGTCACATCGGCGGCGGCCGACATGTGTTGTTCATGGCTAAAGCCTGAGCTTTTCAACGGTTTAAGGTCATGGTCGGCTGCCGTTAACCAGTGCACCCGGATCGCTTCAGATAACGCGTAGTCGGCCACCGCCTGACGATTGCCCAATGCATCGCGTTCGCCCTGAATGATCAGCGTTGGTGTGCGCAGCTCGGCCAGGTGCGCGACACGCGGTTTTTCCGGCTTGCCGACTGCATAAAAGGGATAACCCAGGCATACCAGCGCCTCGGCGCCCAGCTCATCAGCCAGCAGGCTGGCCATGCGCCCGCCCATCGATTTTCCACCGATAGCCAGCGGCCCTGCGACCTGTTGGCGCACACGGGCATACACCGCGCGCCATTGCGCTAACAACTGGGCCTGCGGGTTGGGCGGGCGTTTCTTGCCATCCAGACGCCGCGTTGCCATATAGGCGAACTCAAAGCGCAGCACCGCAACTCCACGTGCGGCAAGGCTTTGCGCCATCTGCTGCATAAAGTCGCTGTCCATCGGCGCGCCTGCACCGTGGGCCAGAATCAAGGTGGCGTCCGCCTGGCCAAGCGGGCGATCCCACAACCAATCGCCGTCACTTTGCCCTTGCAGGCATTGATCTTCGTCAATACCCGTCTCGCGCCCTTTGCTCATGCTTGCCTCGCTTAAAGAATCGGTTGGACTGCGGCACTGATCGTACAGGCCCGCAGCCGCTGATTTTGATTGATTGGCCTATAACCCTGGATGGAAGCCCTCACAGATGAACACGACCAGCAGCAGCGCCTACAACTATAAGGTGGTGCGCCAATTCGCCATCATGACGGTGGTGTGGGGCATTGTCGGGATGGGGCTCGGCGTGTTTATCGCCGCGCAACTGGCCTGGCCCGCGCTTAACTTCGACCTGCCGTGGACCAGCTTTGGCCGTCTGCGCCCGCTGCACACCAACGCGGTGATCTTCGCCTTTGGCGGTTGCGCGTTATTTGCCGCCAGCTATTACGCGGTGCAGCGCACCTCACATGCCACCCTGTTTGCACCCAGACTCGCGGCTTTCACGTTCTGGGGTTGGCAACTGGTGATTGTCCTGGCCGCCATCAGCCTGCCCATGGGCTGGACCAGCTCCAAGGAGTACGCCGAGCTGGAATGGCCGATCGACATCCTGATTACCATCGTCTGGGTCAGCTACGCCGTAGTGTTCTTCGGCACAATCATCAAACGCAACGTCAGCCACATCTATGTCGGCAACTGGTTCTTCGGTAGTTTTATCCTTACCGTGGCGCTGCTGCACCTGGTCAATAACCTGGAAATACCCGTCACCCTGACCAAGTCTTACTCGGTTTATGCCGGGGCCACCGACGCGATGATCCAGTGGTGGTATGGCCATAACGCCGTGGGCTTTTTCCTCACCGCCGGCTTTCTCGGCATGATGTATTACTTCGTGCCCAAACAGGCCGGGCGCCCGGTCTACTCCTATCGCCTGTCGATTGTGCATTTCTGGGCACTGATCACCCTGTACATCTGGGCCGGCCCCCACCACCTGCACTACACCGCCCTGCCCGATTGGGCGCAAAGTCTGGGCATGGTGATGTCGCTGGTGCTGCTGGCCCCCAGCTGGGGCGGCATGATCAACGGCATGATGACCCTCTCGGGGGCCTGGCATAAGTTGCGCACCGATCCGATCCTGCGCTTTCTGGTGGTCTCCCTGGCGTTCTACGGCATGTCGACCTTCGAAGGTCCGATGATGGCGATCAAAACCGTCAACGCCCTGTCCCACTATACCGACTGGACCATCGGCCACGTGCATGCTGGCGCACTGGGCTGGGTTGCCATGGTTTCTATCGGCGCGCTCTATCACATGCTGCCGAAAGTCTTTGGCCGCGAGGAAATGCACAGCATCGCCCTGATCAACGTGCATTTCTGGCTCGCCACCATCGGCACCGTGCTCTACATCGCCTCGATGTGGGTTAACGGCATCGCCCAGGGCTTGATGTGGCGAGCTGTCAACGAAGACGGCACCCTCACCTACTCCTTCGTTGAAGCGCTGGAAGCCAGCCACCCCGGCTTTGTCGTAAGGGTCATCGGCGGCACGATCTTCTTCGCCGGCATGTTGGTGATGGCCTGGAACGTATGGCAAACCGTGCGCCATACCCAGGCTGCTGAGATGAACGCCGCCGCGCAGTTTTCGCTTGAGGGAGTGCACTGATGAGACACGAATTACTCGAGAAGAACATCGGCCTGATGGCGTTATTGATGGTCCTGGCCGTGAGCATCGGCGGATTGACGCAGATCGTCCCGCTGTTCTTTCAGGACGTCACCAATGAGCCGGTAGCCGGCCTCAAACCTTACACCGCGCTGCAATTGGAGGGACGCGACATCTATATCCGCGAAGGCTGTGTCGGCTGCCATTCGCAGATGATCCGCCCATTTCGCGCCGAAACAGAACGCTATGGCCACTACTCGGTGGCTGGGGAAAGCGTTTACGACCACCCCTTTCTCTGGGGCTCCAAGCGCACCGGGCCGGACCTGGCCCGCGTAGGCGGTCGCTACTCGGATGAATGGCAGCGCGCGCACCTGTATAACCCGCGCAACGTGGTACCTGAGTCGAAAATGCCGGCCTACCCCTGGTTGGTGGAAAACACCCTCGACGGCCAGGACACGCCCACCAAGATGAAGGCCCTGCGCCTACTCGGCGTGCCTTACAACGACGCAGACATCGCCGGGGCCAGCGAGGCCGTCAAAGGCAAAAGCGAAATGGATGCGGTCGTTGCTTACCTACAAGTGCTCGGCATTGCCGTGAAGAACAAGAGGTAGCGCCATGTCATTCGAACTTATTGCGATCGGCGCATTGGATATTGGAACCGTACGCGGCATCGGCACGGCGCTGGTGTTGCTGTCCTTCACCAGCGTCACCCTGTGGGCTTACAGCGGCAAACGCCATGCGGACTTCGACCAGGCCGCCCTGCTGCCCTTTGCCGATGAACCCAAGCTGGCTACACCAAGGAGCACAACCCCATGAGCACGTTCTGGAGCTGGTACATCACAGTGCTGACCGTCGGCACCCTGCTCGCCCTGTTCTGGCTGATTTTCGCGACCCGCAAAAGCGAGGTTCATAAAAACCCAACCGAGCAGACCATGGGCCATTCCTTCGATGGCATCGAGGAATACGACAATCCGCTGCCCAAGTGGTGGTTCATGCTGTTTCTCGGCACCCTGATTTTCTCGGTGGCTTACCTGGCCCTTTATCCCGGCCTGGGCAACTGGAAAGGCCTGCTGCCGGGCTATGAAGGCGGCTGGACCCAGGTCAAGCAATGGCAGCGTGAAGTCGACAAAGCTGACGAACTGTATGGACCGATATTCGCCAAATACGCGGCCATGCCTCTGGAAGAAGTAGCCAACGACGAGCAGGCCCTGAAAATGGGCGGGCGTATGTTTGCCACCTATTGTTCGGTCTGCCACGGCAGCGACGCCAAGGGCGCAGTGGGCTTCCCCAACCTGACAGACAGCCATTGGCGCTGGGGTGGCGAGCCTAATGTGATCAAAACCAGCATCCTCAATGGCCGCATGGGCGCGATGCCGGCCTGGGTTGCGGTTATTGGTGAAGACGGCGTGCAGCAGGTTGCCGCTTACGTGCGCAAGGACCTGGCCGGCTTGCCGCTACCCGCCGATAAGCGCTTCGACCTGGAACAAGGCGCTGCCATTTATGCCGCCAACTGCCTGGCCTGCCACGGCGTAGAAGGCAAAGGCATGGCCATACTTGGTGCGCCGGACCTGACCAGCCCAGCGGGCTGGATCTACGGCAGTAGCCTGGCGCAGCTGCAACAAACCATCCGCCACGGCCGCAACGGCCAAATGCCGGCGCAAGAGCAGTATCTGGGCAACGACAAAGTCCATCTGCTAGCCGCTTATGTCCTAAGCCTGAGCCAAAAACACCCGAATGCCGCCACAGCTGACTAGTTAAAGCCGCAGCATCCTGCTGGCGACCCGGTCGCCAGCATAGGCCAACATCTCTCCCGCCCTTGAACAGGCCTCCACGCTGTGCGACCCAGAGTCGCACCCGCCCGACCAAGTGCACGCGCAACCCTCCACATGCGCTAATCTTGTCAGCAGTCGCCACGTGTCATAACTCCAAGGCGATTCCCATCTTTGCGCTGTGTCTGTTAGCTGTTTATTGCTTGTGGCAATGCTCTATACAAGCGGCCACGCATGCTTGCCGACAGCCCTGAAAGCCTTATTGTGACGGCATGTGTCGTTGCAATAAGAACCTGCTTTCTACATACTTGCCGCCGATTTTTGCCCCTAAAAAATCCATTAACCGTGGAACCCATAATGAGCACAGCAATCAGCCCGACTGCTTATAACTACAAAGTGGTTCGCCAGTTCGCCGTCATGACGGTGATTTGGGGAGTCATTGGCATGTCCTTAGGTGTTTTCATCGCTGCACAGTTGGTGTGGCCTGAACTCAACTTAGGCATGGAATGGACGAGCTTCGGCCGTCTGCGTCCGCTGCACACCAACGCCGTGATTTTCGCTTTTGGCGGATGTGCGCTGATGGCAACGTCGTTCTATGTGGTGCAACGCACCAGTCAGGTTCGCCTGATTTCTGACAGCCTGGCAGCCTTCGTTTTCTGGGGTTGGCAAGCCGTGATCGTCGCTGCGGTGATCACCCTGCCAATGGGTTTCACCGGTTCCAAGGAATACGCCGAGCTCGAGTGGCCAATCGATATCCTGCTGGGCATCGTCTGGATCGCCTATGCGGTGGTGTTCTTCGGCACTATCGTCAAGCGCCAGACCAAGCACATCTATGTTGGCAACTGGTTCTACGGTGCCTTCATCCTGGTCACGGCGATGCTGCACATCGTCAACAGCGCGGCCGTTCCGGTGAGCCTGTTCAAGTCCTACTCGGCCTACGCCGGTGCGACTGACGCGATGATCCAGTGGTGGTACGGCCACAACGCGGTAGGCTTCTTCCTGACCACCGGTTTCCTGGGGATGATGTACTACTTCGTACCCAAGCAGGCCGAGCGTCCGATCTATTCCTACCGCCTATCCATCGTGCACTTCTGGGCGCTGATCACCCTGTACATCTGGGCCGGTCCGCACCACCTGCACTACACCGCACTGCCGGATTGGGCACAGTCCCTCGGTATGGCGATGTCGATCATCCTGCTGGCGCCAAGCTGGGGCGGCATGATCAACGGCATGATGAGCCTGTCTGGCGCCTGGCATAAGCTGCGCACCGACCCAATCCTGCGCTTCTTGGTGGTTTCCTTGGCGTTCTACGGCATGTCGACCTTCGAAGGCCCGATGATGGCGATCAAGACCGTCAACGCCTTGTCTCACTACACCGACTGGACCATCGGCCACGTACACGCCGGCGCGCTCGGCTGGGTAGCGATGATCTCCATCGGCGCGCTGTACCACCTGCTGCCTAAGGTCTTTGGTCGCCCGCAGATGCACAGCGTCGGTCTGATCAACGCTCACTTCTGGTTGGCCACTATCGGCACCGTGCTGTACATCGCCTCGATGTGGGTCAACGGCATCACCCAGGGCCTGATGTGGCGTGCAGTCAACGAAGACGGCACCCTCACCTACTCCTTCGTTGAAGCGCTGGAAGCCAGCCATCCAGGTTATGTGGTGCGCATGATTGGCGGTGCATTCTTCGTCGCCGGCATGCTGCTGATGGCTTACAACACCTACCGCACCGTGCGTGCCGCTAAAGCTTCTGAATATGAAGTAGCTGCACAGATCCCAGTCGGAGTAGCGCACTGATGAAACACGAAATCATTGAGAAAAATATCGGCCTGATGGCGCTGCTGATGGTTCTCGCCGTCAGCATCGGCGGCCTGACTCAAATCGTGCCGCTGTTTTTCCAGGACGTCACCAACGAGCCGGTGGAAGGCCTCAAGCCCTACACCGCGCTGCAGCTGGAAGGCCGCGATGTGTACATTGCCAACGGTTGTGTCGGCTGCCACTCGCAGATGATTCGTCCGTTCCGTGCTGAAACCGAGCGTTACGGTCACTACTCGGTTGCTGGTGAAAGCGTCTGGGATCACCCGTTCCTGTGGGGCTCCAAGCGTACCGGGCCAGACTTGGCACGCGTAGGCGGTCGTTACTCGGATGAGTGGCAGCGAGCGCACCTGTACAACCCGCGCAACGTCGTGCCTGAGTCGAAGATGCCAGCCTACCCATGGTTGGTTGAGCACAAGCTCGACGGCAAGGACACCGCCAAGAAGATGGAAGTTATGCGTGGTTTTGGCATCCCTTACACCGATGAAGACATCGCCGGGGCCAAAGACGCAGTAAAAGGCAAGACCGAAATGGACGCCCTGGTGGCGTACCTGCAGGTTCTTGGCACCTCCATCAAGAACAAGCGGTAACGCACGATGCCTTCTTTCCTCACGGACGTCGGGACCATTCGCGGCATAGGCACAGCAGTGGTGTTTATCGCCTTTATTGGCGTAGTGCTCTGGGCCTATAGCAGCAAGCGTAAATCGAGCTTCGATGAAGCGGCCAACCTGCCTTTCGCCGATGATCCAAAACCCGTTGATCGTGACGAGCAATCTTCCAGGAGCAATAACCAATGACCACGTTCTGGAGTTGGTACGTAACCATTCTGTCTCTGGGCACCATCTTTGCCCTGACTTGGCTGATCTTCGGCACCCGTAAGGGCCAGCGCGAAGAAACCACCGAAGAAACTGTCGGCCACGCCTTCGACGGTATCGAAGAGTTCGACAACCCGTTGCCTAAGTGGTGGTTCATGCTGTTCGTCGGCACCATCATCTTCGCCCTCGGCTACCTGGCCCTGTACCCAGGCCTGGGTAACTGGAAAGGCCTGCTGCCGGGCTTCGAATACCTCGACAGCGACAGCAAAACCCCCTTCGCCACCAATATCGAAATTGCCGGTGGTGTAGAGCGCAATGCGGGCTGGACCGGTGTGCATCAGTGGGAAAAAGAGATGGCCAAAGCTGATGCTCAGTACGGCCCGATCTTCGCCAAATACGCTGCCATGCCGATCGAGCAAGTGGCACAGGACGAGCAAGCGCTGAAAATGGGCGGTCGTCTGTTTGCGTCCAACTGCTCGGTCTGCCACGGCTCCGACGCCAAGGGTGCCTATGGCTTCCCGAACCTGACCGACAACGATTGGCTGTATGGCGGCGAACCGGAAACCATCAAAACCACCATCATGGGCGGTCGTCAGGCAGCAATGCCTGCGTGGAAAGACAGCATTGGTGAAGAAGGCATCCGCAACGTTGCCGGCTATATCCGCACCCTGTCTGGTTTAAAGAATCCGGAAGGTATTGAGGTTGACCTTGCCGCAGGTCAAAACATCTTCGCGACCAATTGTGCAGTCTGTCATGGCGCTGAAGGTAAGGGCCAACAGGCCATGGGCGCACCCAACCTGACCGACAAAATCTGGCTCTACGGTTCCAGCTTCGCTCAAGTGCAACAAACGCTGCGCTATGGCCGTAACGGCAAGATGCCCGCCCAGGAGGACTTCCTCGGCAACGATAAAGTGCATCTGCTGGCGGCTTACGTTTACAGCCTGTCGCAAGCAAAACTCGAGAAGTAATGCTCTCACTCAGGTAGGCGCGACTGCAGGTCGCACCTACCTGACAATCGTCAGGCGTACCATAGCGCAAGAGCCCGTATGACCTCTGTCGGCACGCATCGGCACAGGCAGCCAATCAACCGCCGTGGTACGAACTGATGAGCGCACAAATTCCCGTTAAAGACATCACCCCTACCCAGGCAAAGGTCGAAGTTGTTGACCTGTACGCCAACCGCGAAAAAATCTATACCCGCTCCTTCACCGGCATTTTCCGCAACTTGCGCATGCTCGGTGGCGCAGCCCTCTTCCTGTTGTACTTCGGCACCGTATGGTTGACCTGGAATGGCCGTCAGGCCGTCTGGTGGAACCTGCCGGAGCGCAAATTTCATATCTTTGGTGCCACCTATTGGCCGCAGGATTTTGTACTGCTCTCGGCACTGCTGATCATTGCCGCCTTCGGCTTGTTTTTTATCACCGTATTCGCCGGCCGCGTGTGGTGCGGTTACACCTGCCCACAAAGCGTATTTACCTGGGTGTTCATGTGGGCGGAGAAGGTCACCGAAGGTGATCGCAACCAACGCATGAAGCTCGACAAAGCACCGATGACCTCGCAGAAATTTCTGCGCAAGCTGGCCAAGCACGGCATCTGGGTCGGCGTCTCGCTGGTCACCGCCATCACCTTCGTTGGCTACTTCACGCCGATTCGCGAACTGATCCCCGAACTGTTCACCCTGCAAGCGGGCGGCTGGGCGCTGTTCTGGGTGGGTTTCTTCACCCTCGCCACCTACGGCAACGCCGGTTATCTGCGCGAGCAAGTGTGCATCTACATGTGCCCCTATGCGCGCTTTCAGAGCGTGATGTTCGACCAGGACACCCTGATCGTCTCCTACGACCCACGTCGCGGCGAACAGCGCGGCCCACGTAAACGTGATGCCGACTACAAAGCGGAAGGCCTAGGCGATTGCATCGACTGCAAGATGTGCGTGCATGTCTGCCCGACCGGCATCGATATTCGCGATGGCCTGCAAGTTGAATGCATCGGCTGCGCCGCCTGTATCGACGCCTGCGACAGCATCATGGAGAAGATGAACTACCCCAAAGGGCTGATCAGCTACACCACCGAACACAACCTGTCCGGGCAAAAAACCCAGCTGGTAAGGCCACGCCTGATTGGTTACGCCATCGCTTTGCTGGCGATGTTCTGCGTCTTCGCCTGGGCCATCGCCGACCGCTCGCTGGTGGAGCTGGATGTACTCAAGGACCGCGTGCTCTACCGCGAAAACGAAGAAGGCCGGATCGAGAACGTTTACACCCTCAAGATCATGAACAAGGCGCAACACGAAGTGACCTACCTGATCGAAGCCGATGGCCTCGACGGCTTGGTGTATGAGGGCAAACGCGAAATCAAAGCATTGGCGGGGGAAATCCTGTCGCTGCCTGTCGAGTTGTCCATCGAGCCGGAAAAGTTACCTTCAAGCGCCAATGAAATCAGCTTCCGCCTGCATTCGGTGGATAACCCCAGCATTAAAACCGACGCCGACAGCCGCTTTATCGGCCCCAGCGTGCGCTGAGCAGAGAAGACCATGACCGAACAAACGCCTGAGATGATTAAGCCCTGGTACAAGCAATTCTGGCCCTGGTTCCTGATTGGCCTGCTGGCTTACTCAGTCATCCAAGGGTTAACCCTGCTGACCATCGCCACGAAGAACCCGCCAGGGCTGATTTCCGATGACTATTACGACGTCGGCAAAGGCATCAACCAGTCCTTGGAGCGGGAAAACCACGCCATTCGCCTCAAGCTGCACGCCAGCCTGCTGCTCAACGATGACAACGGCACCGCCACCCTGCAGCTGAGCGGCAATAGCCGCCCTCAACAGCTGGTGCTTAACCTGATCTCGCCAACCCAGCCGGAACGCGACCGTCGGGTGATTCTGCAGCCACAGGCCGATGGCAGTTACAGCGGGCAGATGATCGATCCGGTACAAGGTCGCCGCTTTGTCGAACTGATCGGCCAGGAAGGCGGCAAGGACTGGCGCCTGTTCGAAGAAGAAAACGTACAGAGCGGGCAAAACATCCAGCTCGGGGATGCCCAATAAGCGCACCGATGGCCAGCCCGACTCCTTGTTATCACTGTGGCCTGCCGGTTCCCACCGGCAGCCGGTTCCAGGCCCAGGTACTGGGCGCAACCCGCGAAATGTGCTGCCCGGGCTGCCAGGCAGTGGCCGAAGCCATCGTCGACGGCGGCTTGGAGCACTACTACACGCACCGCAGCCAACGTGCCGGTAATCCGCAAAACCTGCCGCAGGCGTTGCCCGATGAGCTGGCCCTGTATGACCGCACTGACGTGCAGCAGCCCTTTGTCGAGCATGACGGCGAACTCAGTGAAACCCACCTACTGATCGAAGGCATCAGCTGTGCAGCCTGTGGCTGGCTGATTGAGAAACACCTGCGCGAACTGCCTGGCGTCAGCGAGGCGTCCCTCAACCTGTCCAACCACCGCCTGCACGTGCGCTGGGCCGACAGCCAATTGCCACTCAGCAGCCTGCTCAAGGCGCTGCGCAAGATTGGCTACGCCGCCCACCCCTGGCAGGCCGATGCCGCCGCCGAGCAATTGCAACGCGAGAACCGCCGCGCCATGCGCGAACTGGGCGTGGCCGGCATGCTGTGGATGCAGGTGATGATGGCGACCATGGCCACCTGGCCAGAATTCAACATCGATCTCAGCCCCGAGCTGGACAAGATTCTGCGTTGGGTCAGCCTGTTTCTCACCACACCGATTGTCTTCTACTGCTGCGGCCAATTCTTCCGCGGCGCCCTGCGTGATCTGCGCACCCGTCACTTGACCATGGATGTGTCGGTGTCCCTGGCGATTGGCGGGGCCTATGTGGCCGGTATTTGGTCGACGATCACCGGCCAGGGCGAGTTGTATTTCGATGCCGTGGGCATGTTTGCTCTGTTTCTCCTGGCCGGCCGTTATCTGGAACGCCGCGCCCGTGAGCGCACAGCCGCCGCCACCGCGCAGCTGGTCAACCTGTTGCCGGCGTCCTGCCTGCGCTTAGATAGCCAGGGTCAAAGCCAGCGGATTCTGCTCAGCGAGCTGCGCGTCGGCGATCAGGTGCTGGTGCCACCCGGCGCCCTACTTCCCGCTGATGGCCGGATTGCACAGGGCCAGTCGAGCGTCGATGAATCGCTGCTCACCGGTGAATACCTGCCACAGCCGCGTAATGTCGGCGACAGTGTCACCGCCGGCACACTCAACGTCGAAGGGCCGTTGCAGGTGCAAGTGCAGGCACTCGGCGATGCCACGCGGTTGTCCGCCATCGTCCGTCTCCTGGAACGGGCGCAGAGCGACAAACCGCGCCTGGCGGTATTGGCCGACCAGGTCGCGCAGTGGTTCCTGCTGATCGTACTGGTGGTCGCCGCCATCGTTGGCCTGGTCTGGTGGCAACTCGACCCTTCACGGGCGTTCTGGATCGTCCTGGCCTTGCTGGTCGCCACCTGCCCTTGCGCACTCGCCTTGGCCACCCCCACCGCACTCACCGCAGCGACCGGGTCGCTGCACAAACTGGGCATGCTGCTAACCCGCGGTCATGTACTAGAAGGCCTGAACCAGATCGACACCCTGGTGCTGGACAAGACCGGCACCCTCACCGAAGGCCGCCTGACCCTCAGCGCCATCCACCCCCTGCGCGAGCTGGATGCCGACGCCTGCCTGGCCCTGGCGGCTGCCTTGGAAAACCGCTCCGAACACCCGATTGCCCGCGCCTTCGGTCAGGCCCCTGAAGCCGCCGAAGCAGTCGATAGCTATCCAGGCCAGGGTTTACAGGGGCGAGTGGGTGCGCGTGTACTGCGCATCGGCGAGGCCAGTTTTGTCTGCAAACTCAGCACTCAACCCGCCCCTGCGATTAGCGGCGAACACGGCCAATGGCTGCTGCTGGGCGATGAACAAGGACCACTGGCCTGGTTCGTTCTGGATGACCGCCTGCGCGACGATGCACCGCAACTGATCGAAATGGCCAAGGCCAAAGGCTGGCAGATCATGTTGTTGTCCGGCGACAGCTCGCCCATGGTGGCAGAGGTGGCGCGGCAATTGGGCATCAAGGATGCCCGCGGTGGCCTGCCCCCGGAGGCCAAGCTGGACGTGCTTAAGCAACTGCACAGTGAGGGTCGCCGGGTGCTGATGCTGGGGGATGGGGTCAATGATGTACCGGTACTCGCCGCCGCCGATATCAGCATAGCCATGGGCAGCGCCACCGACCTGGCGAAAACCAGCGCTGATGCCGTGTTGCTGTCTAATCGTTTAAGCAGCCTGGTACAGGCATTACACATGGCGCAACGAACCCGCCGGATTATCATCGAGAACCTGACCTGGGCCAGTCTGTACAATGGCCTAGTACTGCCCTTCGCAGCCATTGGCTGGATCACGCCAATCTGGGCCGCACTGGGCATGTCCGTCAGCTCATTGTTGGTGGTATTGAATGCCTTGCGGCTAACCCGCCCGTAGGGTGGATCACGCGTCACCGATCCACCACAGCGTGACCAGGGTGGATGTAAAAAACGCCAGCTACGCGCCCGATTCACCCTACGTCTCGCCCCAACCCGGAGACTCCATGCCCGCGCTCTACATCCTCATCCCGGTTGCCATTGCCTTGGTGGCCTTTGCCATCTGGCTGTTCTTCTGGGCGGTAGACAGCGGCCAGTACGATGACCTCGACGGCCCCGCCCACAGCATCCTATTCGACGACGAAGACCCCAAGCACACTGCAGCCGTAAGCCAGGTGCAGCAACTCGACGAGCCTCAACCCGAACAGGACAAGCCTGGTGTTTGAGTTGCTGCCACTGCTGGTTTCAGCACTGATTCTCGGCCTGCTCGGCGGCGGCCATTGCCTGGGCATGTGCGGCGGCCTGATGGGCGCGCTGACCCTGGCCATCCCAGCCGAGCAGCGCGCCCAACGCTTTCGCCTGCTGCTGGCCTATAACCTGGGGCGCATTTCCAGTTACACGCTGGCCGGCTTACTGCTCGGTCTGGCCGGCTGGGCAGTCGCCAATAGCCCTCTGGTCATGGGCCTACGCATTGTTGCAGCGCTGCTGCTGATTGCCATGGGCCTCTACTTGGCCGGCTGGTGGAGCGGTCTGACCCGTATCGAAGCGCTGGGCAGAGGCCTGTGGCGGTATATCCAACCGCTGACCCGACGCTTTATGCCCGTCACCAGCCTACCGCGTGCCTTGGTACTGGGCAGCCTGTGGGGCTGGCTGCCCTGCGGCCTGGTCTACAGCACCCTGTTATGGGCCGCGAGCCAGGGCAATGCGTTGAGCAGCGCGGCGCTGATGTTGGCCTTCGGCCTGGGCACCTTGCCGGTGCTGCTGGCCACCGGCATGGCCGCCGAACGTCTAACCGCCCTGCTGCGCAAGCAGGGCGTACGCATGGCCGGCGGTATTCTGGTAATCCTCTTCGGCCTGTGGACCCTGCCCGGCCCGCACCAGCACTGGCTGATGGGCCACTGAGCTGTATGAATCGCCCCTAGTTTCGTAGACACCTCCAAGCCTCATAATACGGCCCACTAGGAGGTGCCATGAGTAACTCGCGTTATCCCGAAGAATTCAAAATTGAAGCCGTCAAGCAGGTCACTGAACGAGG
>NZ_RFLV01000006.1 GCF_004920405.1 Pseudomonas leptonychotis | reverse complement strand
TGAAGGTCACTGGGCCATTGGCAACACCGGCGACGTTGTCGCTGATGCTCAACACAGGGGCCTGGGTGTCGATCTGGTAGTTGGCGCTGCTGGCCCCGGTGCCGGCGTTCCCGGCGGTGTCGGTGTAAGTCGCGGCGACGGTGATCAGGTTAGTGGTGTCGGTCACGTTGACGCTTGGGGTGAACGTCCCGGTCCAGGTCACACCGCCATCGGTGCTGCTCAGGGCGCTGAGGGTGCCGTTCTCGACGCTGACATCGGTGTTATCAAAGGCGACGACCGCCTCGCTGAAGGTGATGGTGACCAAGCTGGTCTCACCGACGCTGAGGGCGGTGTCGGCCATCACAATGCTGGCAACCGTTGGCGCGCCGATGTCGACGGCCTGGGTGGCGTTGGCGGCAGTGCTGGCGTTGCCGGCGGCATCGACAGCAGCGCCGTCGGCCACGGCGACGGTGATCTCGCCGCCGGTGGGGGTGACCACCAAGGTGTAGGTCTGACCATCGACGCTGGTGAAGGCGCCTTTAGTACCGTTGGCCACGGTAACGTCATCAGCGCTGAAGCCGGTGACGGCCTCAGTGAAGCTAAAGGTGAAGGTCACTGGGCCATTGGCGACACCGGCGACGTTGTCGCTGATGCTCAACACAGGGGCCTGGGTGTCGATCTGATAGTTGGCGCTGCTGGCCCCGGTGCCGGCGTTACCGGCGGTGTCGGTGTAAGTCGCGGCGACGGTGATCAGGTTAGTGGTGTCGGTCACGTTGACGCTTGGGGTGAACGTCCCGGTCCAGGTGACGCCGCCATCGGTGCTGCTCAGGGCGCTGAGGGTGCCGTTCTCGACGGTGACATCGGTGTTATCGAAACCGCTGACCGCTTCGCTGAAGGTGATGGTGACCAGGCTGGTCTCACCGACGCTGAGGGCGGTGTCGGCCATCACAATGCTGGCAACCGTTGGCGCGCCGATGTCGACGGCCTGGGTGGCGTTGGCGGCAGTGCTGGCGTTGCCGGCGGCATCCTGGGCGGCATTGGCCGCCACGGCGACGGTGATCTCGCCGCCGGTGGGGGTGACCACCAAGGTGTAGGTCTGACCATCGACGCTGGTGAAAGCGCCTTTAGTACCGTTGGCCACGCTGACGTCATCAGCGCTGAAGCCGGTGACGGCCTCAGTGAAGCTAAAGGTGAAGGTCACCGGACCATTGGCGACACCGGCGACGTTGTCGCTGATGCTCAACACAGGGGCCTGGGTGTCGATCTGGTAGTTGGCGCTGCTGGCCCCGGTGCCGGCGTTACCGGCGGTGTCGGTGTAAGTTGCGGCGACGGTGATCAGGTTGCTGGTGTCGGTCACGTTGACGCTTGGGGTGAAGGTCCCGGTCCAGGTGACGCCGCCATCGGTGCTGCTCAGGGCGCTGAGGGTGCCGTTCTCGACGCTGACATCGGTGTTATCAAAGGCGACGACAGCCTCGCTGAAGGTGATGGTAACCAAGCTGGTCTCACCGACGCTGAGGGCGGTGTCGGCCATCACAATGCTGGCAACCGTTGGCGCGCCGATGTCGACGGCCTGGGTGGCGTTGGCTGCAGTGCTGGCGTTGCCGGCGGCATCGACAGCAGCGCCGTCGGCCACGGCGACGGTGATCTCGCCGCCGGTCGGGGTCACGACCAAGGTGTAGGTCTGACCATCGACGCTGGTGAAGGCGCCTTTAGTACCGTTGGCCACGCTGACGTCATCAGCGCTGAAGCCGGTGACGGCCTCAGTGAAGCTAAAGGTGAAGGTCACTGGGCCATTGGCAACACCGGCGACGTTGTCGCTGATGCTCAACACAGGAGCCTGGGTGTCGATCTGGTAGTTGGCGCTGCTGGCCCCGGTGCCGGCGTTACCGGCGGTGTCGGTGTAAGTCGCGGCGACGGTGATCAGGTTAGTGGTGTCGGTCACGTTGACGCTTGGGGTGAACGTCCCGGTCCAGGTCACACCACCATCGGTGCTGCTCAAGGCGCTGAGGGTGCCGTTCTCGACGGTGACATCGGTGTTATCAAAGGCGACGACCGCCTCGCTGAAGGTGATGGTGACCAGGCTGGTCTCACCGACGCTGAGGGCGGTGTCGGCCATCACAATGCTGGCAACCGTTGGCGCGCCGATGTCGACGGCCTGGGTGGCGTTGGCTGCAGTGCTGGCGTTGCCGGCGGCATCGACAGCAGCGCCGTCGGCCACGGCGACGGTGATTTCGCCGCCGGTGGGGGTGACCACCAAGGTGTAGGTCTGACCATCGACGCTGGTGAAGGCGCCTTTGGTGCCGTTGGCCACGCTGACGTCATCAGCGCTGAAGCCGGTGACGGCCTCAGTGAAGCTAAAGGTGAAGGTCACTGGGCCATTGGCAACACCGGCGACGTTGTCGCTGATGCTCAACACAGGGGCCTGGGTGTCGATCTGGTAGTTGGCGCTGCTGGCCCCGGTGCCGGCGTTCCCGGCGGTGTCGGTGTAGGTCGCGGCGACGGTGATCAGGTTAGTGGTGTCGGTCACGTTGACGCTTGGGGTGAAAGTCCCGGTCCAGGTGACGCCGCCATCGGTGCTGCTCAGGGCGCTGAGGGTGCCGTTCTCGACGGTGACATCGGTGTTATCAAAGGCGACGACCGCCTCGCTGAAGGTGATGGTGACCAGGCTGGTCTCACCGACGCTGAGGGCGGTGTCGGCCATCACAATGCTGGCAACCGTTGGCGCGCCGATGTCGACGGCCTGGGTGGCGTTGGCTGCAGTGCTGGCGTTGCCGGCGGCATCGACAGCAGCGCCGTCGGCCACGGCGACGGTGATCTCGCCGCCGGTCGGGGTCACGACCAAGGTGTAGGTCTGACCATCGACGCTGGTGAAGGCGCCTTTAGTACCGTTGGCCACGCTGACGTCATCAGCGCTGAAGCCGGTGACGGCCTCAGTGAAGCTAAAGGTGAAGGTCACTGGGCCATTGGCAACACCGGCGACGTTGTCGCTGATGCTCAACACAGGGGCCTGGGTGTCGATCTGGTAATTGGCGCTGCTGGCCCCGGTGCCAGCGTTGCCGGCGGTGTCGGTGTAGGTCGCGGCGACGGTGATCAGGTTAGTGGTGTCGGTCACGTTGACGCTTGGGGTGAACGTCCCGGTCCAGGTGACGCCGCCATCGGTGCTGCTCAAGGCGCTGAGGGTGCCGTTCTCGACGCTGACATCGGTGTTATCAAAGGCGACGACCGCCTCGCTGAAGGTGATGGTGACGAGGCTGGTCTCACCGACGCTGAGGGCGGTGTCGGCCATGACAATGCTGGCAACGGTGGGCGCGCTGTCGTTGTCGTTGATAGTCGCGGTACCCGATGCAACACCAAGGGTGGCATTGCTAGGGTTGCTTAAGGTGATGGTGAAGTTCTCGCTGACTTCAACCAAGCCATCATCGCTGATAGGGACTGTGATGGTTTGGGTGAGTTCGCCAGCGGCGAAATTAAGCGTACCGCTGACCGTGGTGTAGTCGCTACCTGCCGTGGCACTGCCGTTGCTGCTGGCGTAGTTGACACTCACAGCTTGACCCGATGCCGCCGATAGAGTGACGGTGAAGGTCGCAGTGCCCGCGTCTTCATTCACGCTGATATTGTTGATGCTGAGGCTAGGTACAGCGTCGTTGTCGTAGATATTTCCCGCAATAGTCAGGGCGCCAAATGTGAACGGTACAGTTTCAGTCGCTTCACTCAGGCTGTCGTCTACTGTAGGCAGGGTGATGCTGAAGCTGCTAACGCCGGCAGGTATTAGCAAATTCGTCCCCACTACAGTTACGCCATTACTGTAAATGGGCGTTCCATAATCTGTGAGTGAGGCGGTACCACCGCCAATGCTATGTGGCAAATTGAAAGACGCGCCTGAAGCTTTGTCTAGGGTCACCGTGCAGACTAAATCGGCACCTTCAGTGGCATGCTGCACACTCATGCCAGTAATTTTTGGCGGGCTGATGTCGACGGCCTGGGTGGCGTTGGCGGCAGTGCTGGCGTTGCTGGCCGCATCGACAGCAGCGCCGTCGGCCACGGCGACAGTGATTTCGCCGCCGGTGGGGGTGACCACCAAGGTGTAGGTCTGACCATCGACGCTGGTGAAGGCGCCTTTAGTACCGTTGGCGACGCTGACGTCATCAGCGCTGAAGCCGGTGACGGCCTCAGTGAAGCTAAAGGTGAAGGTCACTGGGCCATTGGCAACACCGGCGACGTTGTCGCTGATGCTCAACACAGGGGCCTGGGTGTCGATCTGGTAATTGGCGCTGCTGGCCCCGGTGCCGGCGTTACCGGCGGTGTCGGTGTAAGTCGCGGCGACGGTGATCAGGTTGCTGGTGTCTTCAACATTGACGCTTGGGGTGAACGTCCCGGTCCAGGTCACACCACCATCGGTGCTGCTCAGGGCGCTGAGGGTGCCGTTCTCGACGGTGACATCGGTGTTATCGAAACCGCTAACCGCTTCGCTGAAGGTGATGGTGACCAAGCTGGTCTCACCCACGCTGAGGGCGGTGTCAGCCATCACAATGCTGGCCACGGTGGGCGGGCTGATGTCGACGGCCTGGGTGGCGTTGGCTGCAGTGCTGGCGTTGCCGGCGGCATCGACAGCAGCGCCGTCGGCCACGGCGACGGTGATCTCGCCGCCGGTCGGGGTGACGACCAAGGTGTAGGTCTGACCATCGACGCTGGTGAAGGCGCCTTTAGTACCGTTGGCGACGCTGACGTCATCAGCGCTGAAGCCGGTGACGGCCTCAGTGAAGCTAAAGGTGAAGGTCACTGGGCCATTGGCGACACCGGCGACGTTGTCGCTGATGCTCAACACAGGGGCCTGGGTGTCGATCTGATAGTTAGCGCTGCTGGCCCCGGTGCCGGCGTTACCGGCGGTGTCGGTGTAAGTCGCGGCCACGGTGATCAGGTTGCTGGTGTCTTCAACATTGACGCTTGGGGTGAAAGTCCCGGTCCAGGTCACACCACCATCGGTGCTGCTCAAGGCGCTGAGGGTGCCGTTCTCGACGCTGACATCGGTGTTATCAAAGGCGACGACAGCCTCGCTGAAGGTGATGGTGACCAGGCTGGTCTCACCGACGCTGAGGGCGGTGTCGGCCATCACAATGCTGGACACGGTAGGCGCGGTGGTATCGCCGACGGTTACGCTGTCGGAGCCTGCTGGTGAGGTATTGTTGGCCGCATCGGTGACGGTGGCGGATGCAGTGATGTTCTGGCCGTCGGCAGGGCGTGCGACATCAAAGGTTATGCCATTGTTGATCTGCGTTTGGGTCAGGACGATCGGTGTTTGTGCCACGCCATTGAGTGTGACATTCAGCGTATCGCCCACGACGGTGCCGGTCGGCAGTGCGACGCTGACGCTGACGGTGGTGGCGTTGCCCAGCTCGGCGCTGCTGAGGGTGCCATCGTTGTTGGTGTCGGTGGCAATGGTCACCGTCGGTGCCGCAGCTTGGGTGTCTAGGGTAAATGTCAGGCTAGACGGGGCAGAGATGTTGCCGGCCGCATCGGTCTGACGCACCTGGATGGTGTTACTGCCTTCCACTGCCGTTGGTGCAGCGGTGCTCCAGGTTGTACCGTCGATGCTGTATTCGACGGTGGCCCCAGCTTCTGTGCCGCTGACGCTGTAACTGCCATCGTTACTGATCAGGTCACCGGCTACACCGCTGTCAGTGGTTAGGGTGAGGGTCGGCGTAGCAACTTGAGTGTCGAGGGTAAAGGTCAGGCTAGAAGAGGCGGACGTACTGCCATCAGTAGTCGTTTGGCGAACGAGAACAGTGTTCGTTCCCTCACTAGGTGTGAAGTTGGTGTTCCAACTGCTACCGCCGTCAGTGCTGTATTCGACTAATGATCCTGGCTCGACGCCGCCAATTGCCAGGGTGCCGTCATTGCTGATCAGGTCAGTGGCACTGGTACCGCTGTCGTTAGTCAGCGCTACGCTTGGTGCATTTGCAGCTGGAGTGACTAGATTGGTCTCTGCGGCAGTTGTTTGGTTGGTTTGCTCGCCTGTACCGAATGTCTCGTTCTGGTCTGTTCCGTTCAGACCCCGGTTGGAGGTGTCAAAACCGACAACTGCCTCCAGTTGTTGGCCTGTTTCTCCCAGCAACACAAAACTATGCCCACCACCCGCTGCGCCACCGGTACCGCCACCAGTGCCTGGACCTGCGGCTGGGGCCTCGAGGTCGACAGTGGGGTCGAAACCGGCAGTCAGCGCCTGTTCCAATCCTGACGTAGGCTCGGGCTTATCGTCTTCAGCTTGAGCGGCGCCGGGGGCTGCCTGCCAGCTGCTGTTTTGCGCCACATCTATCAGTTCGCCATTGGCCAACTGCAATGTTACTTCCCCGCCCAAGCCGGTTACGACCTGTTCACCCATCAGCAGGCGTTCGCCTTCGAATATTTGACGTTTGAGGCCGTCGAGAGAAACAGCAAAAACCTGACCTACAAGACTTTTTACGATGGCGACGATAGTGCTCATAGAACGGGCTCCGAGGTGGGCGCGGTAAAATCATTAAAAACAGTGAAGCATTTTTTAGATTTGAAGACTGATAATCTGACAAAAGAACGGCGTCATAAACTTTGCTTATTCCATTATGGAATTACTGGCATACCAAGCTATTAATAACGCGCACGTGGTCATAAATACTGCTCGAGATGATATCACTTTGATATTAATCTCCGTGCTGTGTGATGTGGTTCTCGTTTGGGTTGTTATGTCTCCTTTGCTATTTTGCGTCAAGCGCGTCCGGTCTTCGTTGCTCTGCGTCACTCGTCCAGCTCCCAAGGAATTTCATTTAATGCGTTTTTTTGCACTGCTCCCTCTTGTTCTCGCTGTATCGATGGCTGCTCATGGTCAGACCCTTAATGAAGCTATGCAACGTGCCCTTGAGGTGCATCCGGAGATACAGGCGGGGATCAATGCGCGCTTGTCGGTTGAAGAGCAAATGAACGCCGCCAGGGGCGGCTACCTGCCGCGAGTTGACCTGTTGGCCGGTTATGGCCGTGAAGGCACCGACAGTCCAAGTACCCGCGGGCAGAGCCACAACACCGAAACCCTGACTCGCGGTGAGTCGAGCCTGCGTCTGCAGCAGATGGTGTTCGACGGTTTTGCCACCCGCAGTGAAGTCGGTCGCCAACGTGCCACGGTGAATGCGCGCGCTTATGAGCTGCTGGGAACCTCTGAACGCACCGCTCTGACAGTGGCGCAGGTATATCTGGATGTGCTGACGCGTCAGGAGTTGGTTCGCTTGGCTGAAACGAACCTGGCCAGTCATGAACGGATCTATGACCAGATCACCCTGCGTAGCCAGAGCGGCGTGGGGCGCACGGCCGATCTTGATCAGGCGGAGGCGCGCTTGGCGCAAGCGCGTAACAACCTGATCACCGAGCAAACTAACCTGGCCGATGCGCAGGTCAATTACTTCAGCGTGGTTGGCCGTGATGCCAGTGAGCTGACCCGGCCTGCTGGCCTTGTTGGTCACTTGCCCGAAAGCCTGCCGGCTGCGCGTGAGGAAATGCTCGCCAACAACCCTTTTCTGAGTTCTGCCGAGGCGGATGTTCAGGCCACTGAGCAGCAGTATGAAGCGGCCAAATCGAGTTTCTACCCACGGGTTGATGCTGAGTTGTCACGCGGGCTGGATAACAACATTGATGGCGTTAGTGGCCATAGCAATGAGTGGCAGGCCATGCTGCGTATGCGCTACAACCTGTTTGCCGGCGGTAGCAATAAGGCTGATCTGCAGTCCAAGGCCTATCAGACGAACCAGGCCATGGATATTCGTAATAACGCCCTGCGGGTATTGAATGAAGACTTGGGCTTGGCCTGGAATGCTCGAGAAAATGCCCGCCAGCAGTTGCCGATAGCTCAACAGTACGTTGACTACAGCAGCCGCGTGCGTGAGTCCTACCAGAAGCAATTCGGCCTGGGCGAGCGCACCTTGCTGGATTTGCTCGACAGTGAAAACGAGTTATTCACTGCCTCGCGCCGACTTGAAGAAGTGCGGTTCACCGAGCTGTTTACTCAATACCGGATCAAGGCCACCATGGGCTCCCTGCTCAAGAGTCAGGGTGTAGTCGCGCCGATGGCCGCTGCGCCACTGGACGAAGTGAAGGCCCAGGTAAATTTACCCGGTCTGAATTGAGCCTGAGCCCAGCCGTCGATGAGTAAAGCCCAGTGGCAGTAGACCCCAGCCCGATACAAACCCGTAGCGATCCGCGTGATCGCTACGACGACCCTCTACTCGATAGCCTTCTGTCACTGTGTAGCCTGCATCAAAAGTCAGTCAGTCGCGCCATGCTCACGGCTGGTTTGCCGCTGCCTGAGCAGCGCTTGAGTGCCGAGTTGCTGCCGCGTGCCGCCGCGCGTGCGGGGCTTCAGGGGCGTTGGTTGCGTCGTGGTTTGGAGAAGATTCCGGCTTTGGCCATGCCAGCCTTGTTGCTGCTGCGTGATGGTCGAAGTGCCATTTTGCTGGGTTGGGATGATCAGGGACGTGCGCGCGTCATGCCCAGTGAAAGCGAGGGTGGTGAGGTGCGCGTGAGTGTCGAAACACTGGCCGAGGATTACAGTGGCCGCGTGTTCTTTGCTCAGCCACTGCATAAGTTCGATTTCAACCGTGGTGAGTTGATCCCGCGTGCCACGTCCTGGTTTCGCGACACCCTCAAGCGGTCTCGCTGGCTGTATATCGATGCCATTGCCGCGAGTTTTCTGATCAACCTGATCGGTTTGGCGACGCCGCTGTTTGTGATGAATGTGTACGACCGCGTAGTGCCCAACCAGGCTGAAGCCACGCTGTGGGTATTGGCAATTGGTATCGCCGGGGTGTTCTGCTTCGATCTGCTGCTGAAAACCTTGCGCGGCTTGTGTCTGGATTTGGCGGGCAAAAAGACCGACCTGATCATCTCCGCCACGCTGTTCGAGCGCATCGTTGGTATGGCCATGAAGTTCCGTCCGGCGCGGGTCGGTAGCTTTGCGCAGAACATTCACGAATTTCAGAGCCTACGTGATTTCCTCGCTTCGCTGACCCTGGCCAGCGTTATCGACCTGCCGTTTACCCTGTTGATTCTCGCGGTGATCGCCATGATCGGTGGGCATCTGGTGTGGATTCCGGTGCTGGCCTTCCCGCTGGTGGCCCTGATTGGTTGGACGTTGCAACGGCCGTTGGCAGAAACCATGCAGCGCACCATGGCGTTGGCGGCTGAGCGTCAGTCGAGCCTGATCGAGAGCCTGGCGGGGCTGGATGCAGTCAAGGTCAACAATGCAGAGAGTGAGCGCCAATACGTCTGGGAGCAGACCATTGGCACACTGAGCCGTCTGGAGCTGCGCGCGCGCATGCTCTCCAGCCTGGCGATGAACGCCACCATGCTGTTACAGCAGCTGGCCGGTGTAGTGGTGATTGTGCTCGGTGTGTACCAGATCATCGATGGCAACCTGAGCATGGGCGGACTGATTGCCTGCTACATGCTCAGCAGTCGCGCTCTGGGGCCATTGACGCAAATTTCGGGTTTGCTGACCCGTTATCAGCAGGCCAAGATCACCCTTGAGTCCGTCAACCAGATGATGGAGTTGCCGCAAGAGCGCCATGCCGATGAGCGCCCGCTCAAGCGCCAGTCGCTGCAAGGGGCGATTGAGTTTCGTCAGCTGGATTTCCATTATCCGGATCAACAACAGGCTGCCCTGCAAAGCATTAACCTGGTGGTTCGCCCAGGCGAGAAAATTGGCATCATCGGCCGCAGTGGTTCGGGTAAAAGCTCGTTGGCCAAGCTGATTGTCGGCTTGTATCAGCCCGACGCTGGCAGTTTGCTGGTAGACGGTATTGATGTGCGCCAGCTGGATGTCAGCGATTTACGCCACAACATCGGTTATGTGCCGCAGGACATTCAATTGTTCAGTGGCACCTTGCGCGACAACCTGGTGTCCGGCGCCCGTTATGTGGAGGACGAACTGGTGTTGCAGGCCGCTGAGTTGGCGGGTGTGCATGAGTTCGTACGCCTGCACCCCAAAGGCTATGAGCTGCAAGTTGGGGAGCGCGGGCAGAATCTATCCGGCGGCCAGCGGCAGAACGTTGCCTTGGCCCGTGCGTTGTTGCTCGACCCGCCGATTCTATTGCTTGATGAGCCGACTAGCGCCATGGACAACACCGGCGAAGAGCGCCTCAAGCAGCGCTTGTCAGCGGTAATCGGCACCAAGACCCTGCTGTTGGTCACCCACCGCGCCTCGATGCTCAGCCTGGTCGACCGGCTGATTATCGTGGATCGCGGGCAGATCATCGCCGACGGACCAAAAAGTAGCGTGATGGAAGCGCTGAAAAAGGGGCAAATCAGTGTCAGCTAAAGCGCCCGAGAAGAAGAGTCTGCGTCAGGCCGTGGCGGCCTATTTTGGCAGTGACGATGAGCTGGGTGATGAGCCGCTGCCTGAGATCAACAAAGCCTTGATTGAGGATGCACCGCGGGTTGTCCGGCTGACCATCTGGGGGCTGATTGCTTTTGTGGTGTTCTGCCTGCTGTGGGCCAATTTCGCCGTGGTTGATGAAGTGACTCGGGGCGATGGCAAGGCGATCCCGTCCTCGCGCCTGCAGAAAATTCAGAACTTGGAAGGCGGTATTGTCGCCGAGCTGTTTGTCCGTGAAGGGCAGATTGTTGACGCCGGCGCGCCGTTGTTGCGCTTGGACGACACTCGTTTTGCCTCCAACGTGGGTGAAACGGAGGCCGATCGCTTGGCTTTGCTGCTGCGCGTGGAGCGCTTGAGTGCCGAAGTGCAGGATCGCGAGCTGGTGGTTGCTGATGAGGTGCGGGAAAAGGCCGGCCGCCAGGCAGATAACGAAATCCAGCTGTTCAACAGCCGTAAACAGCAATTGCTGGATGAGGTGGCGGGCCTGGAAGAGCAGTTGATCCAGCGGCAGCAGGAGCTGCGAGAGTTTGCCTCCAAGCAAGGGCAGTTTCGCAGTAGCCTCAGCTTGCTGCGACAGGAAATTCGCATGTCTGAGCCGTTAGTGGCTCAAGGTGCGATTTCCCAGGTGGAAGTCTTGCGCCTTAAGCGTGCCGAAGTGGAAGCGCGCGGCCAGTTGGATGCCACCACGTTGGCGATGCCGCGAGCCGAAGCAGCGATCAAGGAAGTGGAGCGCAAGATCGATGAAACCCGTGGACGTTTTCGCAGTGAGGCACTGACTCAGCTGAATGAAGCGCGCACCGAGCTGAGCAAGATCCAGTCGACCGGTAGGGCGCTGGAAGACCGCGTCAACCGTACCCTGGTCACCTCGCCGGTGCGCGGCATCGTTAAGCAGCTACTGGTCAACACCATCGGTGGGGTGATTCAGCCAGGCAGCGACCTGGTGGAAATTGTGCCGTTGGATGAAAACCTCTTGGTCGAGGCGCGTATTCGTCCGCAGGACATTGCCTTTCTGCATCCGGGGCAGGAAGCCATGGTCAAGTTCACCGCCTATGACTACACCATCTACGGTGGGCTCAAGGCCGAGCTGGAGCAGATTGGCGCGGACACCGTGACCGACGATGAAGGCAACAGCTTTTATGTGATCAAGCTGCGTACCAATAAAAGCCATCTCGGAACGGTGGAAAATCCGCTGCTGATCATTCCTGGGATGGTCGCTTCGGTGGATATCATCACCGGCAAGAAGAGTGTGCTCAGCTACCTGCTCAAGCCGATTATCCGCGCCCGTAGCGAAGCATTGCGCGAGCGCTAGACCGCCTACTTTGCCCACAAAAAAGCCGCAGCTCGCTGCGGCTTTTTGTTGCCTGCGGGTTAACTGTTTATCGACGTAGGAGCGGGCCATGGCCGCGATTGAAAGCTTCGCGGGCATGGCCCGCTCCTACGATGAGGCGGGGTTCGGGCCTACTCAACAAACAGCTGCTGCACCACCGAGAAGTCCTGCTTGCCCTTGCCTTGCTTGAGCAGCAAGCGATACAGCTGCAACGCCAGCGCCCCCATGGGCGTGCTGCTGCCGCTGGCTTGAGCGGCTTCCTGGGCGAGGCCCAGGTCTTTGGTCATCAGCTCGGCCATAAAGCCGCCGCTGTAGCCTTTGGAGGCCGGGGCGTTTTCCATCACGCCGGGCCAGGGGTTGTACTTCTCTAGGGTCCAGTTGCCGCCCGAGCTCTGGCGCATGATTTCGGCCAGCACTGCCGGCTCCAAGCCGTTGGCCACGCCCATGGCCATGGCTTCAGCAGTGGCGATCATCTGTACTGCCAACACTTGGTTATTGCACACCTTGGCCACCTGGCCGGCACCGTCGGGACCCGCGTGGAAGATGTTCTTGCCCATGGCTTCAAAGATTGTGCGGGCTTTTTCCAGGGTGCTGGCCGCGCCGCCGATCATAAAGGTCAGGGTGCCAGCTGCTGCGCCGGCGGTGCCGCCGGACACTGGGGCGTCGAGCAGTTCGATGCCGCGCGCCTGGGCCGCCTGGTGCACCTTGCGTGCGGACTCTGGGGCAATGGTCGAGCATTCCAGCACCAGGCTGCCAGGCTTAAGCGCGGCCAGCAGGCCGTTATCACCCAAGTACAAGCCTTCGACATGTCGGCTGGCCGGCAGCATGCTGACCACCACATCAGCCCCTTGCACAGCATCTACGGCGCTGCTGGCGGCCTGGGCACCATCCTTGGCCAGGTCTTCGACGGCCGCTTGCAGCAGGTCGAAGACGCTGAGGTTGAAACCGGCCTTAAGCAGGTTGCGCGCCATGGGCAGACCCATGTGGCCGAGGCCGATAAAGGCAATTTTGTTCATTTTTGCTCTCCTTGCCTGAGGGAGCAGCGACCCAGGCCGCTGCTGGTCAATAGCCGTGTAGGGTGGATGACGTTTCACTCATCCACCCGCTGCGGTCTTATTGGTGGATGAAAAAAGCGCCATCCAACCTACAAATCTGCCAGCGGGTGTTCACCGTCCCAGACGGGGGTGAAGTGTGCTTCGATCACTTCGTCAGGGATGTTCGCTACATCCGGCCAGTGCCACTGTGGCGCGTGGTCTTTGTCGATCAGGCGTGAGCGCACACCCTCGGGAAACTCCGGATGGCGGCAGCAGTTCAGGCTCATGGCGTATTCCATGCGGAATACCTCGGCCAATGACAGCGGTTTGGCCCGTTTGATTTGCTCCCAAACCAGATGACCGGTCAGCGGGCAGCCGCCATTCAGCGTTTTGGCGGCGCGCGCGAGGAGCAGGTCGCTATCGCTGTGCAAGGTACTGATGGCCTGCCAGGCGTGGGGCAGGTCGGCGGTATCGAGCAGCTCGTCGATGCGCGCACGGCGCGGCAACCATTGGGCTTCTGGCAGTTCAGGCAGGGCCTGGTTTTCCAGAGCCTTGAGCAGGCTGTGTAGTTGCTGCGCGCTCTGCTCCTGCCAGTTGAGTTGCGCCAGGCCATTGAGCAGATCGTCTTGCTGGCTGTCGAGTAGCACGCGGTCGGCCAGGTCCAGATCCAGCGCATCGCGGGCGTTGATGCTGCTGGCGGTCAGGCCGAGAAATAAACCGAGCTTGCCCGGCAGGCGCGCGAGGAACCAGCTGCCGCCTACATCCGGGTACAGGCCGATATTCACTTCCGGCATGCCCAGGCGGCTGCCTGGGGTGACGATGCGAATGCCTGCACCTTGCATCAGGCCCATGCCGCCGCCCAGTACGTGGCCATGAGCCCAGCAGATAAAGGGTTTTGGGAAGGTGTGGATGCGGTGGTCGAGGCGGTATTCGTCGGCAAAAAAGCGCCGCGCCAAGGGCGGTATTTCGCCCGGGTGTTCACGGCATTGATGCACCAGCTGCACCACGTCGCCGCCAGCGCAGAACGCTTTGGGGCCGTTACCACGCAACATGACGCAGGCAATGCTCGGGTCATCAGCCCAAGCCTTGAGCTTGGCATCCAGCGCCTCGATCATCGGCAGCGAAAGGGCGTTGAGGCTTTTTTCGGCATCCAGGCTGGCGATGCCGATGCGCATGCCGTGTTGGGCCGGGCGCTCTTCGAATTGCACGTTCATCTGTGTTTCCAGCGTAGGGTGGATGACGTTTTATCCATCCACCGAGTGAGGCCATGGTGGATGTTAAAAACGACATCCACCCTACGGATTTGCGTTGCCTGCGTGGAAAGCCGCGCAGGGTTTTCCATCAGCCGGCAGATCATTTATTGCGCCACTGCGGGTCGCGTTTTTCCAGGAAGGCGTTGACCCCTTCGCGGGTGTCATCGGCGTCGAACAGGTCAACAAAACGTTCGCGCTCTTCTGGCAGCCAGGTGCTCGGGCTGCGTTCGCGCGCACCCTGAATCAACGGTTTGATGGTGCGTACCGCCACCGGGCTCTGCCGCGCGACTTTTGCCGCCAGCAGCAAGGCATGACCACGGGCTTCACCGCTGTCGACCACTTGCTCGACCAGGCCGATGCGCAGGGCGGTTTCTGCATCCAGGCGTTCGCCGCAGAGAATCATGCGTTTGGCCCAGCCTTCGCCGACCAACCAACTCAGGTGCTGAGTGCCGCCCGCGCAGGGCAGCAAACCGACCGTGGCTTCCGGCAGGGCCAGTTGTGCTTGGCGTTCGGCGATACGGATATCACAGGCCAGAGCACATTCCAGACCGCCGCCCATGGCGTAGCCATTGATCGCGGCAATCGATACCCCGCGAAAATCACGCAACGCCTCGAAGGCCTCGCCGAAGCGCCGTGCCATCTCGCGTGCACGGGCTTTGTCGCCATCAGCGAACAGCTTGAGGTCAGCGCCAGCGCTGAAAAACTTGCCGCCCTGGCCGGTAATCACCAAGGCGTAAATGTCATCGTCATGATTGAGATGTTCGACCAGTTGTTTAAGGCCGATCAACGACTCGCGGTCCCAGGTATTGGCCGGCGGGTTGTTGATGGTGATCAGCGCTGTATGGCCGTGCTTTTCCACGGTGATCTTGTGGGTCAGGTCGAAGACCCCGGGGTTATAGGCTTCGATGGCGTGGCTCATAAGTGTCCTCGTCAGGTTGCTCCCCTCTTCATGCAGAAGAGGGGTTGTGGGCGTGGTTCAGTCGTTACAGTAAGCGATCAAGCATGCCGCCCTGATCCAGCAGGCGGCGAGCAATGATCACTCGCATGATCTCGTTGGTGCCCTCCAGAATCTGATGCACGCGGCTGTCGCGTACCCAGCGTTCCAGCGGGTAGTCATTCAGATAACCGTAGCCGCCGTGAAGTTGCAGCGCCTCGTTGCACAGGGTGAAGCAGTGATCGGTGGCAAAGCGCTTGGCCATGGCGCAATACAGGCTGGCTTCGCTGTGGCCGTGATCGAGTTTATGTGCGGCCAGGCGCACCATCTGCCGGCTGGCGGTGAGGTCGGTGAGCATGTCGGCGAGCTTGAATTGCAGCGACTGAAAGTCGCTGAGCGGTTTGCCGAACTGTTTGCGTTCTTCCACATAGCGCAGCGATTGTTCCAGTGCGGCTTGCGCGGCGCCGAGGGAGCAGCTGGCGATATTGATGCGCCCGCCATCCAGGCCCTTCATTGCGTAGACGAAACCCTGGCCTTCCGGACCGATGCGGTTGCCGGCCGGGATACGTACGCCTTCAAAGGTGATGGTGCGGGTCGGCTGGGCGCGCCAGCCCATCTTCAGTTCGTTGCGTCCGTACTTCACACCCTCGGCATCGGCCGGTACCAGGAAGCAGGAAACGCCCTTGGCGCCGCTTTCTTCGCCGGTGCGCGCCATCACAATCAGCACATCGGTTGAGCCTGCACCGGAGATAAAGCACTTGCTGCCATCCAGCACATAGTCGTCGCCATCACGCTTGGCGCGGGTGCGCAGGTGCGCGGCGTCGGAGCCTGCGTCCGGTTCAGTCAGGCAGTAGGAGGCCAATAACTCGCCGCTGACCAGGCGCGGCAACCAGGTATCTTTCAGCGCTTGGTCGGCGAAGGAGGCGAGCATCCACGAGGCCATGTTGTGGATGGTGAGGAAGGCGGTGGTAGCGATGCAGCCGGCCGACAGCTGCTCGAAAATCAGCGAAGCGGACAGCCGCGACAGACCCAGGCCGCCATCCTCTTCTTTGATGTAGAGGGCCAGATAGCCTTGCTCGGCGGCCTGCTTGATCACGTCCACTGGGAAGTGATGGTCACGGTCCCAGTCGGCGGCATGCGGCGCCAGCTCGCGGCTGGCGAATTGGCGGGCGCTGTCTACCAGCAGGCGTTGTTCATCGCTGAGTTCGAAATCCATAAGTCCTCATTGTAGGGTCAGGGGTTGTCCGGCGGCCCGTCGTTCGGTTTGCCAGTCGGCAAGATTAGGGGCGGCCTGGGATACGTCGAGGCGATCGACGATGCTGAAGTAGTCTTGCTTGAAGCGGTCGAGGATCACCTCAGCGCGGTCTTTAACTTGCACCACATAAACGGTTTGCGCGTTCTGGTGATCGAAGGCGCGCCATTGTTGGCGGTCTTTGAGTAACTGGTAACTGTGGTTTTCCAAGGCTTTGATCAGCGCTTCGCTGTCCAGGCTGTCAGCCCGTTGGGCGGCGTCAGCCCACTGATAAACAATGCTGTAGGCCGAGGCTGCAGAGCTGGAGGGGTACATTTTGTAGCGTTCGCTGAACTGGCTGACAAACGCTTGGCCGCGCTCGGATTTCTCCAGCGCTGGCACGCGCCATGTCCAGGGCTCGGTGCCCAGCACGCCCTGCATGATGTCGGGGCCGGCTTGCTCGACCATATGCTGGGTTAGGTTGGGCGCGACGATCTGCATGCGCTCGGTCAGGCCCAGGTCTTTAGCGATACGCATGGCGCGCACCAAGTCTTCGCCGAACAGCACGAGTACCAGCACTTTGGCTTTACTCATCGAGGCTTGCGTCAGGGCGTTCTGGTAGTCAGCGGTGCGGGCGCCTGGGAAGGGCACTTTAAGTCCCGGATGCTTACCCGCATCGGTGCTGCCAGTGGTCTGGCGCAGGGAGCTTTCGGTGGTATGGCCCCAGGTGTAATCGGCAGTGACATAGAAATAATCCTGATTGGGCATGTGCTTGGTCAGGTAGCTGCCCAGGGCGCGAGCGCTCATCCAGGCGTTGTTGCACTCACGGAACATATAACGGTGGCCGTCTTTGCCCGTGGTGTCGTTGGAGTAGGTGAGGGTTCCGAAATACAGCAGGCCATGCGTGGCTGCACGCTTGCCGGCGGCGATGGCCACCGCGCTGGATGAGCCGCCAAACAGCATGGCAGCGCCTTCGGCGGCGAGCTTGTCGACGTTCTTTACCGCCTTGGCCGGACGCGAGGCGGTGTCTTTGCTGGACAGGCGCAACGGCCGACCGAGCACGCCGCCGCGCTCGTTCAACTCATCAATGGCCAGCAAGGCTCCGCGCATCTGGGCCAAACCTTCTTCCTTATAGGGGCCGCTGCGTGGGTAGTTGAGCCCCAAGGTGATTGGCTCAGCGGCTTGCGCAACGGCAGTAATTCCAGCCCAAAGGGCCAGAGTGGCAGTCAACTTTTTCATTGCATCCTCCATGGTTTTGTTATGCCAGGGCACTTTGGGCCACTGGCGGGCATGGAGGCATCGTCTATTGGTCTAAGAGGTCACGTATTGCAGTGGATCAATGCCGCTGCAGTTTCTCATTTCAGCTGAATCGTCATGTTCGGTCCGGCCGTTGCGTTGGCAAGGGCGTCTTCATCAAACCAGCGGCTGGTCACCGTCTTGGTTTCGGTAAAGAAGCGCACGCCCTGTTTGCCGTAAGCGTGCAGGTCACCGTAGAACGAGCCTTTCCAACCGGTAAAGGAGAAGAACGGCAGCGGCACCGGCACCGGCACGTTGATACCCACCTGGCCGACTTCCACCGCGTGTTGATAATGCCGCGCGGCGCCGCCGGAACGGGTGAAGATCGAGGTGCCGTTGCCATAAGGGCTGGCGTTGACCAGCTCGATGGCTGCTTCCAGGTTGTCGACCTCCATGCACACCAGCACCGGGCCGAAGATTTCTTCGCGGTACAAGCTCATCTTTGTAGTCACGCCGCGAAACAGGGTAGGGCCGACCCAGTTGCCGTTGGGGTAACCCTCAACCGCGCAATGCGAGCCATCGAGCAGGCATTCGGCGCCCTCGGCCTTGCCCTCGGCAATCAGACGAATCACCCGTTGTTTGGCTTGCTGGCTGATCAACGGGCCGAACGCCGCGTGGCCATCGGTCCAGTAGCCGGGTTGCAGATCGGCCATTTGTGCTTGCAACTCGTCGATCCATTGCTTCGACTCGCCAACAAACACCGCCACGCTGATCGCCATGCAGCGCTGCCCGGCCGCGCCGCAGCTGGCACCGACCAGGTTACTCAGCACCTGCTGTTTATTGGCGTCGGGCATGATCACCATATGGTTCTTGGCCCCGGCAAACGCTTGCACGCGTTTGAGGTGGGCGGTACCGGTGCGGTAGATATGCTGACCCACCGGCACCGAGCCGACGAAGGAGATGGCGCGAATGTCCGGGTGGGTCAGTAGGCTGTCGACCACTTCGCGTGCGCCGTGCAGCACCTGCAACACCCCCTTGGGCGCACCGGCTTCGATAAACAGCTCGGCCAGGCGATTGGGCGTTAGTGGGTCCTGTTCGGATGGCTTGAGAATAAAGGTGTTGCCGGCGGCGATGGCCAGGGGAAACATCCACAACGGAATCATCGCCGGGAAGTTGAACGGGGTAACGCCCACGCATACGCCCAGCGGCTGAATCCAACTCGAGGTGTCGATGTCGCGGGCCACGTTCTCCATGGTCTCGCCCATCATCAGGCTGGCAATGTTGCAGGCCTGCTCGACTACTTCGATACCGCGCCACACATCGCCCTTGGCATCGGCCAGGGTCTTGCCGGTTTCGCCGGCAAGGATTTCCGCCAGCTCGTCGTGGTGTTCTTTAAGTAGGTGCTGGTAGCGCAGCATCACCCGCGCACGGTCGGAGACCGGCACTTCGCGCCAGGTGAGGAAGGCCGCCTTGGCGCTGGCAATCGCCGCTTCGATTTCTTCGGCCGTGGCCTTGGGCACCAGCGCCAGAACGTCCTGGGTCGCCGGGTCGGTGACTTCGATAAATTCGCGAGCGCGGCTTTCACACCACTCGCCATCAATCAATTGCGCGACTGCCTTGGCCATTGTTTTCTCCACGGTGGGCCTGCGGCCCGGTTGTTGTTTTGCCTTGTTATAGCGGCCTTGGGCGGCTTTGTGGATTGACGATCTTGGCCGGCGGATGGACTATCTTGTGATTGAAGTGCGCTTGGATAGATAAATGTCTGCCTATGTTGATACCTCCAACTGGCCCCTGCCGGCGAACGGCGTGCGCTTTATTACGCCGCCGCGCTTGCGCCGCCTGTTGGCCAAAAGCCCGCTAGGGCAGGGCTGCTACCCGTTAGCACTGGGGTTTTACCCGCAGGCCGAAGGGCATCGCATGCACCGTGCGCAGCCGGACGACTATTTGCTGATCTATTGCCGTGCCGGGCAGGGCTGGTTGGATACGCCAGATGGACGATTAGCTGTCAGTGGTGGCGATCTGTTAGTACTGCCAAAAGGTGTGGCGCATACCTACGGCGCGGATGCGCAAAAGCCCTGGACTCTGTACTGGGTGCATTTCGATGGCGAGCTGGTGGCAGATTTTCTCAAGCCGCTGGGCAAGGGCCCGTTATGGCGCATTGGTGTACAGCCACGGTTGCTGGCGGAGTTCGATGCATTGCTGAATTTGCGCAAGCAAGGCTTGAACCTGCCGCACTTTATCCATGCCGCCCACCAGTTGCAGGTGCTGCTGACTTCCTTGGCGGTGTTGCCGGCGCGCACCACCTTGAAGTCCGGGCGGGTGCTGGATGTCGACGCGGTGCAGGCGGTGATGCGTGCGCATCTCCATGACAGCCTGAACCTTGATGAGTTGGCTGCGCAGTTCAAGTTGTCGCGCTTTCACTTTGCTAAAACCTACCGCGCGCTGACCGGTCACGCGCCGATTCAAGACTTCATCCAGCTAAAAATGGCCCACGCCTGCCGCCTGCTCGATGAAGGCAAGCAGGGCATTCGCCAGGTGGCGGAGCAGTTGGGTTATGACGACGTGTATTACTTCTCGCGGTTATTTCGCAAGGTGGTGGGCATGGCGCCCAGCCACTACCGCGCGCTGCATCAAGGCTAAGTCAGCGGTTCTAGAGGCAGAGGGAAGCTTTCGGCAAAAGCGGCCGGCCTGAAATAGCAGCGCGTGGTTTGGGCCGACAGCTTGGCGGTTATTGGCAACGCGTTAACTCGCCGCCGGATAGTTCATGCCTAAACCGGCTGGTGTAGCGGCGGGGGCTTCTTTGGGAAGTTTGAGGGTCAACATGATGAGCACTACACCCACGCCGCAAATGCTGGCATACACCCCAGCAAAGCTGCCGCTGTAATTGGCCAACAGCCCAGCACCGTAGTTGCCGAGCATGCCGCCAGAGCCTTGCATCACGTTGGCGACACCAAATATGGCCACAGCCATTGCGCTGGATGATGCCAGTTTGGAAACGTAAGCGGGGATAAGGCCGAAAATGGGGTAGAAGGCTGTAGAGAACAGCCCCGCAGCGATTAATGGCCAATGCCCTGAGGGGTGTATCACGAAGATCAGTGCCGCCGTTACCACGCAGCTATACACCAGCAACATGGCCGTGCGTAACCCGGTGCGGTCTGAGAGCCAACCGACGGCTAACCCCGCGAACATGCCAACGAAGCCGATTACGGCCCAGACCTGAGCGCTGAACTGTACGTCAAAACCCAGCTCGGTGCGCAGATAGGACGAGAGGTAAGTTTGGAACGGAAAAGTGGCAAACCCGATCAAGAAATTCATCGACCAGATCAGTAATATCCAGGGCTTTATCAGCGCTAAGCGCCCGCTTGGTACCGCCAGCTCCACGGTCATGGGTGTTACGGTCGGCGGTACGGTTGCACTGAGCAAGCCGCCTTTCTTGAATACCACCAGCACCAGTACCGCCATGGCCACGGTAATCAGCCCCACCCACCACCACACGCTGCGCCATTCACCTGGCGCAGCATACAGCGGCACCAGCAAGCTGTTGATCGCAACGCCGTAGCTGGTCCCACTGGATACCAGCCCCATGGCCAAACCCCGGTAGCGGTACGCCGTGACTCTAGCGATAACATCGACCATCGGCACAAAGACTGTTGCAGCCGTGCCTGCCAGCAGGGTCAGCAATGCACCGATAACAAGGATATTGTTTGACAGCGGAATCAGCAGCAAGGCCAGTGCGCATACCGCCCCTGAGCCCACTATCATCCAGCCGCCGCCGATTTTCGGCGTCAGCCAGACGGCCAGCAGTGCGCAGAGTAGAAAACCTAACTGCGCCGAGGCGGTAATACTGCCCACGTACGAAAAATCGAAACCCAGAGATGCCTGCATGTCAGGTACGAGCTGGGCAAATAGATAAATCCCAAAGCCATAGGTCGCGGCTACCAGGCTGGTTAGTAACACTACAATCGCAGCATTCAAACGCATGGTCAGCACCGTATTGGCGGTTGTATCAGGGGGCGGGTTACAAAATAGGCTGTGATGGGCGCACAGCTATTTAGGGCTACACGGCGCCTTGTTGTGCGTCCGTTCTTAAGTAAGCGTGCGCGGTTCTGCACTTACACGCGCCCGTTCAGTGCAGCGAGTTTTCATTGCGCTGATGCGGTTTGACTTTACTGAGCGGAAAATTCGGACGACTGATAAAAGCGTCCTGCATATGTTCTATAACGCCATGTTGCCGGCTTATTTGCGGATCAGAAGGCGTGCCAAACGCTGCTCAACAGCCGCCAACACCTACACGCCATAGCAAGTAGCCCGGACATTTATAGGGTGGACCAGGTTTATTGTCCGCTGGCTTTTCGACAGCCAGCGCCGGGTCGGTAGTTGCCAGCCACCTTAATTTGCCTCACATGCCTTTCTTCGCGTGCCCTTTGCGTTTTTAACGTGCAGGGATACCCGTAAGCCTCGACGGTCGCATCAAACTCGAACCGGGCTGGAAAAGAGGCCCTGCGCGAGGCGTTCGACAAGCCTTAGATGGCGAAGCTCAGCGAGCCTCTGCGCAACGAAAAAGCCGCCGGCAAGGTGGTGGGTGCGGCGCCTAGTCACTACCGGGCGCTGCGTCAGGCTAGGTTAGGAGTTGTTCAGAGGGCGATGCCGGCTGCTATCTACTGCTCTTTATAAGCCCTGGCACCCGGGGTGCCCCGAGCGTTCTTTTTCTGCAGGATTATCGACGCTTCATCGTAGGCCGTTTGGAAGGCGTTGCCGCCGATCCATGCCACAGCCGTGTCTTCATCTTCATCATGGAAGATCCCGCGATAGGTGATCAGCAGGCCCATCATAAAGTCGGTGGCCGCGTCTTCCGCTTCCTCCGCGACCACCAGCTCTAACACGGGGTATTGCAGGAATATTAGGCACATGGCGAGCAGGCTGATGCCTTCGCCAACCTTCATCGCCTGGAACAAGTCATCGAAGTGGGCGGGGTCGAAACCGTGCTCTTCGATGTCTTTGAAGTCGAAGGTGCTCAGGTCGATTTCGACATCATCGAATGGCTCGTTAACCAACGGGTTGGCCAGCAGCGGGTGGATGACATTGATTTTGGCCTTGCCCGAACGGTTCTGCTTGGCCTTGGCTTTTGCCCGCTGGGCGCGTTTGTGCTGTTTGTCTGGAGAAGCCATGGCGGCGAGTTCCTTGTGCGGTGCAGGCATATTTATGGCCCGGGATAATCGGGTGCACAGTGTATTCAGTCTTGGCTGTTTTAGTCGGCCAAAACGAGGCACTCACCCAAAGTGACAGTTTTTCCAAGGCTAAACCTGAGCGTAGGTGCAGGCGCGAGCACTCAAGCTGGCGGCCATGACAGGCTTATGCAGTGCCCGCGTGCAATTGTTCAAGCGCTGGTGATGGTGTTGCGGCCATTGCGCTTAGAACTGTACATGGCACGGTCGGCATTTTGCAGCAGCGTCTGCGCATCACTGCCGTCTTGCGGGTAAAGGCTGATACCGAGACTGGCGCGCACCTGCAGGTCTTTGCCATCGATCAACAGACGATTTTGCAGCAAGGCCAATAACTTCTGAGCAATACCCAACAGGGTGGCGCGGCTTTCCACCTCGTCGAAGAGTATGACGAACTCGTCACCGCCTAAGCGGGCCACAGTGTCGCCACTGCGGGTCACCGAGCCGAGCAAGTGAGCCACGGTACCCAGCACTTCGTCACCAGTGGCATAGCCGTGGTTGTCGTTGATTTCCTTGAAGTGATCGAGGTCAACATAGAGCAGGCCTAGCAGCTTGCCGCTGCGTTCGGCGTTGCTGATGGCGTGTTGCAGTCGGTCGAAAAACAGGCGGCGATTGGGTAGCCCGGTCAGCGGGTCGTTGTGCGCCATGTGCTGCAGCTCTTGCTGGTTGGTATTGAGTTCGACGATCTGAGTGAGGATTTTTTCCTGCATGGCGCGGATATCGCGGGCCAACGTGCCGAGTTCGTCACCGCGTTCAGTTGGCAGTGGCTGCAGGCTGAGGTTTTTGCTGAAGTGGGCGATCGCCAAGCTTATTTGATTCAGCGGTCGAACCATGTTGCGCGCCAGCCACAGTGAGAGCAGCAGGGTGATAAAGCTGAGCACCACGATGATTTGTATCAGGCGCTGATCGAGCTCGCGTGATGCTTCGAGGATATGTTCCTCGGGTACTGCCAGGCCCAGCAGCAAATGCTTGCTTTCAGCTTCGATGCTAACGGTGGTAAAGGCCGCTAGCCGGGTCGGTTGCTCACGTTTGCCTGGTAGGATACTGAGCATGTTGTTGCTTTGCCCTTCAAGCAGAGCACGCAGTTCCGGCAGCTGGGTTTGAATCATCATGCTGGAGCCTTGGCTTCTGGTCTGGGACTTGTTGCGCTCAGGGTTGAGCAGCAGTTCGCCCTGACTGTTGGCCAGAAACAACTGATAGTAGTCGGGCAGCTCACGCTGCAGGCGATTGAACAGCTTCTTGACGTTGATGCTCAGTACTATCAGACCGAGCACTTGCTGGTCGTCTGTCCAAATAGGGCTGGCTATGTGAAGGGTTAGAACCTTGTCCGGATCAAGGCGCGAAGGTGCTATCTCTGAAAAGAACTGTTGGCCCGGCACTAACTTCAGCGTTTTGAACACATAGGGGAAGTGGCCTTTTTCTTGTAAAGCGCTGCTGGAGACAGGGCCGTGGCGATCAACGTTGATGCGCTCTAAGCCATGGTTTTTTGCGTCGATCAGGCGAATGCGCTGGTACTCGGGGTGGGCGTTGAGCATGGAGGTAAATAGCTGAGTTAACTCCGCAAACTCTTTGTTGCTCCTTGGCATGTCTGCAAGCACATCAACCGGTTGCGACTGGGTGCTAAGTACCTTCAGGTCATTGGCGAAATTTTCCAGGCTGATCTGCAGGTTGCGCCCCAAAACCTGATTGGCCACCAGCAGATCGCGCTTGGCAGCAGCAATCAAGATTTGTTTGCTGCTGCTCAGGGAGTAGTAGCTGGCGAGCCCGCTGAGCAGCAAACCGAACAAACACAGCAGTACGGTGAGTTTGTTGCCAAGGCTGAGCTTCAAGGCTGCACCAGGTTTTCCGGGCGCTCTCCGGCGAGTATGGATTGCCAGAGTTTGGCGCGCAGTTCGGCGTTTGCCACAGGCTCAAGCCAAATCAGGTGCAGGGGCGCGTTTGCGGTTTGCGGGTTGCGCAAGGTGTTTTCCAGGCCCTGGCGCTCAGTCAAAGCGCCGCTGACTTGTGGCTCAAGGCTGTAGTTGATCCATTGCTCAGCCAGATCACGGTTGGGCGTAGTACGCGTAATTGCCCAACAATCCAGCCAGGCAAACGCACCTTCCTGGGGGATCACGTAACCCACGTCGGCACCTGCATCCTGTAACAGCTTAAGTTGCTGACGACCGTAGTTGGCATACATCAAGGCCACGGGGTTTTGCGTAAATAGGCTGACCGATTCTTCCGGCAAGCTGTAAAAGCTCAGCACGTTACGCCGTAACTCAATCAGCTTGGCTAGCGTGGCGGGCATCTCTTCGTTGGGTGTGGTGAAGGGTGGTTTAGCAAGGGCTTGGCGGGCTAGGGAGAAGCTGTGGCTGCTGCCGTCATAGGCCAGCACTTGACCCTGCCATTGCGGGTCCCAAAGGCTGTTAATTGAGGTCGGTGGGCGGCTCATCATCTTACGGTTATAGATCAGCCCCATCTCGCCATAGACATAGGGAACCCCATAGGCCTGCCCCTCATGCATTAAACCAGGGATCTTGTTGAGCTGACGAAACTGCTGGAGCTGGCCGCTGCGCTGGGTCAACTTCGCCAGGCGCAGGGGTTGCAGCAGTTGCTGCTGAACGAAATGGTTGATTTCGGAGGTGTTGGCGGCAATCACGTCGTAATGCTTACCACCCTCCTTACTTAGCTTAAGTCGCAACTCGTCATCGTTGCCGACAAGGGTGACTTCTACGTCGGCGTCATAGCGCTCGGCAAAGGCTGCGACTAAGTCGGCATCGGCATAGCCCGGCCATGCCAGGACGCGTAGCAGCGGCTTGGCCTGTAAGGGCAGGCTAAGTAGGCACAGCACGAGTATGGGTAGCAGCGAGCGTAATGGCACGGTAATGGCCTTTGCTTTTTTTACAGTCTAGGCCAGTAGCAGCGTAGTGCAGAAGCCCCTTAGCCTGTTTGCTGGGGGAAGGTTTTATTGAGTTACAGCATCCGTCTCTGCGCACCATCTTCGCAAACACCGCAACTCCACGTATCACCTGGCGCTACGACGTTGTATGCCTTGACTTGCCTGGACGCCTTCCTTAGCGTGCCGTCTCCGTTGGATGAAGCAGGATTCTGGCATGAGCGCCGCCGATAACGTCAAACTCGAAGCCGGCTGGAAAGCCGCATTGCACGAGGAATTCGAGAAGCCCTATATGCGTGAGCTGGGCGACTTTCTGCGGGCGGAGAAGGCTGCGGGCAAGGAGATCTATCCACCCGGTGCGTTGATCTTCAATGCGCTTAATTCCACGCCGTTGGCTCAGGTCAAGGTGGTGGTGATTGGCCAGGACCCTTACCACGGCCCAGGTCAGGCCCATGGTCTGTGCTTCTCGGTGCAGCCTGGGGTGAAGACGCCGCCGTCGCTGCTCAATATCTACAAAGAGCTCAAGCGCGACCTGAATATCGACATTGCCGGGCACGGCAATTTGCAGCACTGGGCGGAGCAGGGCGTGCTGCTACTTAACACCTCGCTGACGGTGGAGCATGGCATTGCCGGCTCCCACGCCAAGATCGGCTGGCAAACCTTTACCGATAAGGTGATTGAAGTGGTCAGTCAGCAGCAGGAGCGCTTGGTGTTTCTGCTTTGGGGTGCGCATGCGCAGAGCAAAGAGAAGCTTATCGATACCAGCAAGCATCTGGTGCTGAAGTCCGTGCATCCATCACCGCTGTCGGCGCACCGTGGTTTTATCGGAAATGGCCATTTCAGCCGCACCAATAAGTTTCTCCAGCAGCATGGCCTAAGCCCGGTTGACTGGCGCTTGCCTGAGCCTGCTTAAGCACTGCACTGCTGCTCGGCCAGATCGCGGCGCAGATCACGTAAGCGGTGACTCAGGCGCTCGCGTTGCGCCTCATCACTGCTGCTCAGCAGCTGACTGAATAGCGTGGCCAGCGCCTGGCGTGAGCGGCCATAACTGGCACGGTATTCGTCGCTATAGAAGCTCTCGCGTTGTTGCAGCAGACGGGTCAGACGTTCGGCAAAGTCCGTGCTGTTGCGCTCGGCGACTATCTTGCGCAACTCGGCCTGCCATAGCTGTCGATTCTCCAGCCATAGACGGTTCTGCTCGCCGAGGCCATTAGCCCAGGAGACGATATGCTCTGTCTGTGCCTCGTTCAGGCGGCCCAGCCAGGAGCGTAGGCGTTCCTGCATACGCATCTGCCGTTCGTTGATCTGCGTGACCAGCGGCGGGTCGAGAAAGTCTTGGCGATCTTCCAGGTTGTCTTCATCCAGCGCTGTGTAGAGATCGCTGACCTGTTGCTCGCTCAGGCCTTGCAGCAGTTCGATGGCGGTGGGAGTGACTTCGACGCCAATGCGTTTGAGCGCTGCATCGAACTGGGCAAACTGCTCAAGCAGTTGGGCGCTGTCTGGTTGCGGTTGCGCGAGGATACTCTCGGTGCTTTGCAGCCAGTCGATATAACGTGGCAGCTCGGCGCTGCAATGCCATTGCAGGTGCCTCTGCAAGCGGGGCTTGAGCCAGGCCTGCTGCTGACTGTCGAGGTTCAGGTAGTCGTTCAGCCGCCAGGGCACCAGCCAATCCAGATTGCGATAGGCCAGGCCGGCGCGGCTGCAGGCGCTGATCAGCAGGCTCAGGCAGAGCAATAGCAACAGGGTTTTCAGGGCGGGCCAGCGCAGTACGCTCATATCAAGGTGCCTCGTTAGACCAGGCCTGAGAGTACCCCCGTGGCATGTGCCTGAGTGGCGGCAGACATATCTGTTAAATAAAAACTGCTGACTGACGGACAAAAAAGAGCCCGCACAAGGCGGGCTAAACGTGGTCGTTAAAGCGTTATGTGTTGCGTTGCCACAGCCGAAACAAGGGTTCGGCGAGGAACATCACTAAGAACAGCCGCAGCACTTGCAACGCCGTAACCAGCGCCACGGAAAGCTGCAGAGCTTCGGCGGTCAGGCACAGTTCGGTGATACCGCCGGGCATCATGCCGAGCATCAGCGAGCTCTGATTTTCCCCAACTAACCAGCCCAGCCCTTGACCCAAGCCGGCTGCGGCAAGCATGGCGAGTAGGGTGAACAGCAAGATGCGTACGAGAAACCCGGGGGCGTTGCGAAAGAAGCTGCGATCGAAGTGACAGCCCAGGGCGCAGCCGATCAGCCACTGGCCGATTTGGCCGAGGCCGTCAGGCAAACCCAGGTGCAGGTCGAAACTGACGCTGGCCACTGCACACACGGTCAGTGGGCCGAGCATCCAGGGGTTGGGTTGGCCTAAACGGCCCCACAACCAGGCCAGTAACGCGCCGCCAGGCAGCAGCACGGCCAGCCAGGGCCAGCTTACTGGCGCAGGCATTGGTGGTGCGACGGGCGGCAGGCTCCAAGTAAAGACTGCTGGAATCAGCAGCACTACTAATAGCAAACGCAGGCTATGGGCGGCGGCCACCTTGGCGGTTTCGGCGTGGTGTCGCTGGGCCAGGTTGACCATCTCGCTGGCGCCGCCGGGCATGCTGGCGAAGAACGCGGTGGCACGATCGAGGCCGGCGCGGCGTAGCAGGAGGATGCCGATCAGGCTCAGCAGTAAGGTGATCAACGCGCCGAGCAGGATCACGCCGAAATGGCTGAGCAACTCGCTGAATACTTCGCCGGTGAAGTGCAGACCGATGGCGCTGGAGACCAGCCACTGGCCGGTCTTGCGCCCCTCCGGCACTTCCGTAATCAGCCAGCCGCTGCAACGGGCGGCAATAACCGCCAGCAGTGAGCCGATGATCCACGGCAAAGGCCAGCCGATCAGGCTGGCCAGTGCGCCGCCGGCAAGACCCACCAGCGGGGTGGCCCACCAGCTTTGCCAGCCGGTGAGCAGCGCTTGCTTAGGCATTGGCCAGTTGCGCCGCACGGCGCGAACGCCACCAGCGCAGGCCTGGCAGGGCCAGCATCAGCACAGTGAGTGCCCACAGGCACAGGCTGATCGGGCTGTTCCAGAGGATGCTCAGCTCGCCGGCGGAGATCGACAGGGCGCGGCGCAGGTTGTCTTCCATCAGCTCGCCGAGGACGAAACCGAGGATCAAGGCCGACAGCGGGAAGTCCAGCTTGCGCAGAATATAGCCGAATACGCCGAGGCCAATCATCAGCACCAGGTCGAAGGTGGTGCTGTGCACCGCGTAGACGCCGACCATGCTGATCACGGTGATCGCTGGCACCAGCACCCAGTTGGGCACGCTGAGCATGCGGGCGAACAGGCCAACCAGCGGAATGTTCATCACCAGCAGAATCACGTTGCCGATAAACAGCGAGGCGATCAGGCCCCAGACCACATCGGGCTGCTGTTCAAACAACAGCGGGCCGGGGGTGATGTTGTACAGCGTCAGTGCGCCGATCATCACCGCAGTGGTGCCGGAACCGGGTACGCCGAGGGTCAGCATGGGTATCAGCGAGCCGCAGGCCGAGGCGTTGTTGGCAGCTTCCGGCGCTGCCAGGCCGCGCAGGTCGCCGTCGCCGAACTTGCCGCTGCTGCCAGCCATACGCTTTTCAGTCATATAGGTCATGGCGCTGGCGATGGTTGCACCGGCACCCGGCAGTACGCCGATAACGAAGCCGGCGACAGCGCTGCGCACCATGGTCCAGAAGGTGAAACAGAACTCTTTAAAGTTGAACAGCAGGCGGCCGCTGGCTTTAACCGCTTTCTGGCCGTTGTGGGTTTTTTCCAGCATCAGCAGCACTTCACTGACGCTGAAGAAGCCGATCACCACGATCACGAACTGGATGCCGTCCGACAGACTGACGCTGCCGAAGGTGAAGCGGTACACCCCGGTGGTCGAGTCCACGCCAACGGTGGCCAAGGCCAGGCCGATCAGGGCAGCCATCAGGGTTTTGACCGGTTTGTCGCCGACCATGCCGCCGAGACAGGCGATGGCGAAAATCATCAGCACAAAGTATTCAGCCGGCCCAAAGGCCACCGCCCATTTCGCCAGGATTGGGGCGAACAGCACCACGCCGCAGGTGGCGATCATGCTGCCGATAAACGAGCTGACGGCCGACAGCGACAAGGCGATCCCAGCCTTGCCCTGACGGGCCAGTGGATAACCGTCGAGGGTGGTCATCACCGCGGCGGCGTCGCCGGGTACGTTGAGCAGAATCGCCGAGATACGCCCGCCGTACTCACAGCCCAGGTACACGGCAGCGAGCAGAATCAGTGCGGTTTCCGGTGACAGGCCCAAGGCGAAGGCCAACGGCAGTAGCAAGGCCACGCCATTGATTGGGCCCAGGCCCGGTAACAGGCCGACGATGGTGCCGACAAAGGCGCCGAACAAGGCCACCAGCAGGTTTTCCGGCCGGGTGGCGACCTCGAAGCCTTGCATCAAGAAATTCAGGGTTTCCATTTTCAGCTCTCCACAAAGGCTTCGAACAGGCCGAGGGGCAGCGGCACATCCAGCAGGTAGTCAAACAGGCCATACAGCAGCACGCCCATCAGCACGGCGCTGATGGCGCAAGGCAGCGGGCGACCGGTAAACAGCATGCCCAGGGCAAAGGTGGCCAGCATGGTGCTGATGACGAAGCCGAGCACTTCGAACAGCAACGCATAGGCCAGCAGCGCCACTACGCACAGCACGGAGCGCAAGGCTGCGCGGGTATTCAGCGTCTGCTCCAGCAGGCCAGGCTTGAAAACCAGCCACAGGCTGCCAGCGGCCATCAGGCTAAGCAGCAGCAATGGATAGGCGCGCGGCCCGACCGGGTCATAGGCGAAAGGTGCCTGGAAGCCCCAGGCGATAACGGCGAGAACAGCGCATAACAGCAGCCAGCTCGCGGCAAACAGGCGAACGTACATGGCGGATTACCTAGTTGAGGGTCAGGGAAAGACCGTGGAACCGTAGGATGGGTCGGGCCGCGCAGGTTGAGCGCAGCGATACCCATGGGGGGCACAGCATGGGTTACGCCGCTGTGCGGCTAACCCATCCTACGAGTTGCGGCGTGGCCGCTTATTGCACCAGGCCAAACTCGCCGGCTAGCGCCTTGTATTCCTCAACTTGCTTGAAGACCAAGGCTTTCAGCTCATCGCCGGTGACGGCCAATGGCAGCAGGTCGCGTTGCTCGCGCAGCTTGGCGAAGTCTTCGCGGGTGAGCAGGGTGTCGAACTGTTGTTTCCACCAGTTGAACTGCTCGTCGCTGACTTCTGGGCCCATGTAGAAACCACGGATTACCGGCCAGCTGATGTCGTAGCCTTGTTCCTTGGCAGTCGGGATGTCAGCCAGCTTGCCCGGCAGGCGCTCATCAGACAGGACGGCGAGGATGCGTACTTTCTTCGCTGCCAGTTGCGGGGTGACTTCACCCAGGCCGCTTGAAGTGACCTGTACATGACCGCCGAGCATGGCGGTGAGGGTTTCGCCGCCGCCTTCAAAGGCTACGTAACGCAGGTTTTTCGGGTCGATGCCAGCAAGACGGGCGATCAGTGCAGTTTGCATCCAGTCTTGGCCGCCGATAGTGGCGCCGGCGCCGAAGACGATGCTGCCTGGGTCTTTTTTCAGCGCCTGCACCAGCTCATCCAGATTCTGATATGGCGAGTCGGCACGCACGGTGATGGCGCCGTAGTCGGTGCCCACGGCGGCCAGCCAACGCACGCCGGTTTCGTCGTAACGACCGAATTTTCCTTGCGCCAGGTTGAGCAAGGATCCGCTGGAGAATGCGGTGATAGTGCCTGGATCGTCAGCGCGCTGGGCGATCACTGCGTTGTAGGCCACTGCGCCAACACCGCCGGGCATGTAGGTGACGCGCATCGGCGACTTGAGTAAGCCTTCGTCTTTCAGGCCGCTCTGGGCCAGTTTGCAGGTCAGGTCGAAGCCGCCACCGGGTTTAGCCGGGGCAATACATTCTGGACGCTTGGGTTCGGCAGCCAGCAGTTGGCCGGCGAAGGCCATGCAGGCGGTAGCCAGGGCAATGCGAGTAAAGGCAGTTTTCATGGTGTGTTCCTCTGGGCTCGTAGAGGGTGTTTTACACAGGTAGCGGGCGAAGGTCAGGCATGACCGTGCGCAGTCGTGTGTAATCACCCGATTATTGTGGTTTACCAGATCGGCAGTGTGTAGCCGACGATGACGCGGTTCTCGTCCGCATCGCGGGCGAAGTCGGAGTGGAAGCTGGCGTTGCGCAGGCGCACGTAGACATCTTTCAGTGGGCCGTTTTGCACCACGTACTTGATTTCAAGGTCACGTTCCCATTCGCCACCGCTTTGCGTGCTGCCGGCCACCTGGGCGTCGTCACCGCGAACATAGCGACCCATAAAACTCAGGCCGGGTACGCCCATCTTGCTGAAGTCATAGTCGTAGCGCGCTTGCCAGGAGCTCTCGTCGGCATTGGCGAAGTCATTGATCTGTACAAAGTTGACCAGGAACGGGTCGCTGCCATCGATATAGGCATAGCCGGTGTCGCCGCTCATGTCCTGATAGCCCAGGCCCAGCTTGTGCCCGTTAATGGCGTAGCTGACCATGCTGCTGAAGGCGCGGTTATCGATTTCCCCAGCGTTAGCGGCGCCGGTGTCCTTGCTCAGCATTAGGCGTACATCAGCCGCCAATGTGCCGCTGCCCACAGGCTGGCTGGCGAGAATGCCGAAGAAGTGCTGACGGTAAATGTCATCCAGCTCAGCCGCGTAATAACGACCGGTGAGGCCTTTGGCGAACTGATAATCGAGGCCGAACAGATCCAGATGGTCAGCCGTGACCCCGCCGGCAAAGCGCTTGTTCTTGCTGTTGAGGATCAGCTCTTCGGAGTTGGTCGAGGCGCGGTCGATCACCTTATCCAAACGGCCACCGGTAAAGGTCAAGCCTTCCAGTTCGGATGAGGTCAGCAGACCACCTTCGAACACTTGCGGCAGCAGGCGGCTGTCGCTGGCTTTGACCACGGGCAGTTCAGGGATGTGCGAGCCGTAACGCAGTTCGGTGTTGGATATTTTGACCTTGCCGGTCAAACCCATACGGCCGAATTGGTCCGGGGTGCCGCCATCGTCTTGCACCGGCAGCAGATCGGTGCCGGTACGGCCGCCGCCGGAATCAAGCTTGACGCCGAGCATGCCCAGCGCGTCGAGGCCGAAACCGACGGTGCCTTCGGTGTAACCAGATTGGATGTCGAGGAGGAAGCCCTGGCCCCATTCTTCGCGCTTGTTCTGGCCACTGCCTTCACGGAAATCGCGGTTCAGGTAAATATTGGTGGTGCTCAGGCTGGCCTTGCTGTCAGCGACAAAGTCGGCGTGGGCAGCAGGTGCAAGGAAAGCCGTACTGATAGCGAGGCTAAGCAGATGAACAGGCGAAAATGCCCGATATGATGCAGTCAGCATCCTGTGGTCTCCATTGTTGTTTTTGTCACGGCTGCGCACCACTGCGCAGTCGTTCAGGCAGGTGGATCGAGCCACCTGAAACCGATGTTAGGAGGTCAAGCTTTCACCAGGCTTTCAGCGTTGAAAAAACGCTTGGAGTGTTTTGACCTCGCTTGCGGTAGTCCGCAGGGCGGACGCCAGGGATGCCGGCCACAAAGTATTCTGCTGTTTCACTTCACCGGCGCTTGGGCAATTCACATCAGTCGCGGCCCCTGTAAACTCCGGCCATTATTCGACGCCACAGGCGTTGTGATTACGCCAGTTGGGCGGGAGGTTTACGTGCGTATTCTGCTGGTCGAAGATCATCTGCAACTGGCGGCCAGTGTGGCCCAGGCGCTGAAAAGTGCGGGCTGGACGGTGGACGTGCTGCATGACGGTGTGGCTGCCGATCTGGCCCTGAGCAGTGAGGACTACGCCCTGGCGATTCTCGATATCGGCCTGCCACGCCTCGACGGTTTTCAGGTGTTGGCGCGGCTGCGTGAGCGCGGCAAGAACCTGCCGGTGCTGATGCTCACAGCGCGTGGCGAGGTCAAGGATCGCGTGCATGGCCTTAACCTCGGTGCCGACGATTACCTGGCCAAACCCTTCGAGCTGAGTGAGCTGGAGGCGCGGGTCAAAGCGCTGCTGCGCCGCACTGTGCTGGGCGGCGAGCGTCAGCAGCGCTGCGGCAATCTGCTGTATGACCTTGATACCCGGCGCTTCACTCTGGCGGATAGCCTGCTGACGTTGACCTCGCGCGAACAAGCCGTGCTGGAGGCGATGATCGCCCGGCCAGGGCGAGTGATGAGCAAGGAGCAACTGGCCGCCCAGGTGTTCGGCCTGGATGAGGAAGCGAGCAGCGATGCTATCGAAATCTACGTGCATCGCCTGCGCAAAAAACTTGAAGGCGGCGGGGTGAAAATTGTCACCTTCCGTGGCCTCGGTTATCTGCTGGAGGCCGTCGGTGGCTGAGCCGCACGGTGTGTCGGTAAGTGAACCGGGCAGCCTACGCGGACGGCTGATTCGCCGCTTGGCGCTGCTGCTGGCGCTGATTCTGCTGGCCAGCAGCCTGAGCGCCTACTGGAGCGCCCGGCATGCTGCGGATACCGCTTATGACCGCACCTTGTTGGCGTCGGCACGGGCGATTGCCGATGGTCTGTACACCGCCGCCGACCGGCTGAACGCTAATGTGCCTTATGTGGCCCTGGATACTTTCGCTTACGACAGCGCAGGACGTATCTACTACCAAGTGCTGGATGTGCAGGGTGCGCTGGTGTCCGGTTACGAGGATCTGCCGCCACCACCGCCCGGCACCAAGCGCACTGAGGATTACCCGGCGCTGGCGCATTTCTACGATGCACAATACCGCAGCCAAGGCGTGCGCGTGGTCAGCCTGTTGCAGCCGGTCAGTGAGCCTGGGGTTAATGGTGTAGCGGAAATCCGGGTGGCGGAAACCCAGGGTGCGCGTGAGCGAATGGCCCAAGAGTTGTTGCTTGGGACTTTGCTGCGCATGGGCCTGTTGTCACTCAGCGCTTTGCTGCTGGTGTGGCTGGCCGTGAGCGCCGCACTGCGTCCGTTGGATGCGTTGCGCCGTAGAGTGGCGGCACGCACCAGTGATGATCTACAACCATTGTCGGATGTTGGTATGCCGCGTGAGCTGCGGCCACTGATTGATGCGTTGAATCAGTTCAATGATCGCCTGCGTAATCTATTCGAGCGGCAGTCGCAATTTATTGCCGATGCCTCCCATGAGTTGCGTACGCCATTGGCAGCGCTGAAGGCGCGGGTCGAGCTGGGCTTGCGCGCCCAGGAGCCGGCGGTGTGGCGCAGCACCCTGGAAGACGCTGCACTGAACACCGACAAGCTGACCCATTTGGCCAATCAATTGCTTTCGCTGGCGCGTATCGAAAGCGGTGCGCGGGCAATTGCCGAAGGGGGCGCGCAGCGTTTGGATCTCAGCCAGTTGGCGCGCGAACTGGGCATGGCCCTGGCGCCATTGGCTCATTCGCGGGGCATTGCTCTAGCGCTGGAAGCCGAGCAATCAGTGTGGGTCAGCGGAGAACCGACCTTGCTCAATGAACTGCTGTGCAATCTGCTGGATAACGCGCTGGCGCACACCCCGGCCGGCGGTAACGTGATCTTGCGGGTTCTGCCCACCGGCGTGCTTGAGGTCGAAGATGACGGTCCGGGGATACCCGGCGCAGAGCACGACAAAGTGTTTGCGCGTTTTTATCGGCGCACTTCTGGGGGCTCAGGGGCGGGTTTGGGACTGGCGATTGTCGGCGAGATTTGCCGCGCGCATCAGGCCGCTATCAGCCTGCATCAGGCGCAGCCGCAGGGTTTACGGGTGCGGGTTGAGTTTGCCGGCGCCGAGTCTTGAGTCACGGGGCCAGGCTAAGTGGTTGCTGGATTTCCAGTAGGTATTGGGCGACTTTGCCACTTTCGCGTAGCTGAGCCAGGCCTTGGTTGAAGCGTGTGAGGCGTTCGGCATTGCCGGGCACATTACGTGAGAGCAGTAAGTGCAGGCTGTCGCTACGAAGCGGTACAGGGTGGAAGCTCAATTGAGCGCGCTCGGCTGCCGTGAAGTGTTGATGCAGTATGTCGAAGCCAACCACCTTGTCCATCGGGAACAGGTCTATTCGGCCGGCAAGCAGCTGACGAAAGGCGATTTCATCGCTGGTTACCCGGTGGATGCGCAGTTGTCCGCTGGCTTCTGCCTGTTGAAAGGCTGCCCCATAGTCATAGCCTCGGGTGCCCACGATGCGCCTGTTATGCAGGTCGGCAATCTGTTTCCAGTCAAAGTTGTAGTTCTTGCGATGGAACAGGTAATAGCCGCTTTCCACTACCGGATCGCTGATGTAGAAGCCATTTTCACGTTCTTTGCTGTGCAGCCACACGGCACTGCCATCACGTTGCCCGCGCTCGGCCAATTGCAATGAGCGCGCCCAGGGATGGAACTCCCACTCTACGCTGATGCCTTGCAGGGCAAAGGCCTCGGCCACGATGCGGGAGGCTACGCCTTTGTGCGGCAGCTGTTCGCCCAAGTAGGGCGGCCACTCACCGTTGGTCAGGCGTACTGACTCGGCGACGGCTATGCCGTTGAGGAGCAGGTTGATCAGTAGGGCGTAGATTAATGCACGCATGGGCCACTGCCTCGCGCTTAGACTGTGTGCAGTCTAGTTGCAGTCGGCCGCATGCGTGGGATGGTTTTTACTGAAGCATACTCATGGCCGCTTCCATAGCCGCCGACAAGTCTTCGTCGTCATTGAGATTCTGGTTGGGGTCCAGGCCCAGCTTGCGGAACGCAGGGATCTGGCTCCAGTCCAGCTGGGTGTAGGGGTGCTCGCTGCCTAGGTAGCTTTGCAGGGTCGCGACCTGAACGATATCGACGTAATCAACCTTGGCGCTGTCGCGCGTGAAGTCCAGGTACTGGCTAGGAATCATGGCAATCTGCTCGGGGAAATCCCAGGTGCGCAGAATCTTGTCACCGATGATCGGATGGATCTGCTCAATCACATGGTTAAGGCTGATCGAGTCGGCCAGCAGTTCGCTGTGTTCTTCGGCATAGGTGAGAATCGGCAGCACGCCGATCTGATGCACCAGGCCGGCGAGGGTGGCCTGATCGGGCAGCAATCGGGTGTAGTGTTTGCACAGAACGTGGCAGATACCGGCTATTTCCGTGCTTTTGTTCCACACTTCGCGCATTTTTCGGTCAACTACGTCGCTGGTGGCCTGGAACATCTGCTCCATCGCAAGGCCCGTTGCCAGGTTGCAGGTGTAGTTAATGCCGAGTCGGGCAACGGCCATTTGCAGATCGGTAATTTCTTTATTGGTGCGCAGTAGCGGACTGTTAACCACCTTGATGATGCGCGCCGTCAGGGCCGCATCGTTGCCGATGACCTTGCTCAGTTCTGGAATGCCGATATTCGGGTCCTCTGCCGCCTCGCGCACTTTCAGCGCGACCTCCGGCAGTGTTGGGAGTACCAGTTCATCGTTGTCGATGGCTTGGATCAGTTCCTTTTGGACTTTCTCGGCAAGCTTGCTCATGAAAAATTCTCTTTAGGCGGCGAGGCAATAGTAAGTGTAGTAAGGGTTGTGCGGGGCTCAGCGCTGTATTTCGCGGTTTGAGTCCAGTGTATACGGCAAATCAAGCACGCTCAGCGTGCTGCCCTCGGCAGAACCCAGGTGAATATGACCATCGAGTGCCGCCTCGTCCTGCAGAACGGCGAGCAGTTCGACGCCTGTTCCGCTGCGTGCAGCCAATACCACTTCGCCGACACTGGAGGCGCGCGCGGAAGAAAACAGTGCAGTGGCCGGCTCTGGTACTTGGCTGTCATGCAGCTCTAAGCGATACAGGCGCCGTTTGAGTTTGCCCAGGTACTGCATGCGCGCAACGATTTCCTGGCCGGTGTAGCAACCTTTTTTGAAGCTGACGCCGCCCACGGCCTGCAGGTTGATCATCTGCGGAATAAACAGCTCGCGCGTGCTGCCCATGACCTGGCCAATGCCGGCGCGTATTTGCGCCAGCAGCCAGTCATTGAGTGGCGCTTCGGGTAGTTGTGCGGCCAGTTGAGCCTTTACCGCTTCGGCTTGTGCGGCGGGTACCCACAATTCGGCCCGCCCATCGCTCAGGCGCAAAGCCAGTAGTTCTTGGTGGCGTACCACACTGTCAGCATCTGCTGGCAGCTCCAGGCCAAGGCTGCGCAGGGCATCATCGGCGCCGTTAAGGCCAAAGCGCAGCCAATCCTGACTTTCGTCGGTGAGTTTGGATTTGCTGAAGACTGCGTATTTCTTCAGGTCGGTCAGTTGTGCTTCAAGCAGTTCGTTGGCCATGGCCAGCAAGTAGCCGTCGGTTACGCTGACGATGCGAAAGCTCGACTGCATACGACCTTTGGGTGTGCAGCGTGCGCCCAGGCTGCACTGGCTATCACTCAGGTAATTGAGGTTGCAAGTGACTTGGCCCTGGAGGAACTTGTTGGCGTCCGGGCCGCGTAGGGCGAGGATGCCTTCGTGGCTGAGGGTGCAATAAAACGCGGTGTCGGCCATGGTGGATTAGGTGTCGTTGGATAAAAGTAGGGGGCTCATCATAGAGCGCGCCTCGCGCCTTGTCAGCGCTTGCAGTAGCTTGGTTGCGGCGCATTGCATGCCTGCGATCAACAGAGGCGCTTTTCATCGGTATACTGCGCGCCTTATTTCTGGTCTGCCATGCGTGGCGGCCACCCTTCGGGCCGTCGCTGAACGACGTTAAAAGTGGCTGCATGCCATTTTTCAAGGAGCATACCCATGGTTGACTCGGTTGAACTCAATCGTCTTTTTTGGCACAGCCGCCGCGGCATGCTGGAGTTGGATGTGTTGTTGGTGCCGTTCGTTAAAGAGGTGTACCCGCACCTTGATGCCGATGACCGTGAGCGCTATCGCAAGCTGCTTGAGTGCGAAGACCAGGACATGTTCGGCTGGTTTATGCAGCGTAACGAGCCGGATGACGCGGATCTTAAGCGCATGGTTCGGATGATTCTGGATCGTGTCCAGCCCAAGTGATGTGTTCGAGTGTCAGTGGCAGCCATCGCGGTTGCTGCTGGCCGGCTATGTCCTGATTCAGGGGTTGGCGCTGCTCAGTGTGGCGCTGGTGGATTTTCCACTGTGGGCGCGGTTACTGGGTGTGGCGTTCTGTATGGCGCATGCTCTCTGGGTCGTGCCGAGGCACCTGTTACTGAGCAGGCCTGCGGCCTATCGAGCGCTGCGGTGCACGTCTGATGGTTGGCAAGTGCGCAGCGAGCTTAAAGGTTGGCAGCCAATCGAGCTGCACCCCGATAGCCTGGCATTGCCGTTGGCTGTATTGCTGCGCTTTCGTCTGGCCGGTCAGCGGCGCGTGCATGCGTTGTGCGTGGCCCGCGACAGCCTGCCGCGCGATCAGCATCGGCGCTTACGGGTGCGATTGAAATTCAGTCGCCATAGGTGGGCGGCAGTAAAATAGTGTCCTTGGCCTCGCTCAGTTGCTGCGGATAGTCCAGGGTGTAATGCAGGCCGCGACTTTCATGGCGCAGCATAGCCGAGCGGATCATCAGCTCGGCGACCTGAGCCAGGTTGCGTAGCTCGATCAGGTCGCGGCTGACCTTGTAATTGCTGTAAAACTCGTCGATCTCGTCGAGCAGCAGGCGCACTCGGTGTTCGGCGCGTTGTAGGCGCTTGTTGGTGCGCACGATGCCCACGTAGTCCCACATAAAGCGTCGCAGTTCGTCCCAGTTGTGCGCAATGATCACGTCTTCGTCTGAGTCGGTGACTTGGCTGGCATCCCAGCTGGGCAGCGCCGCGGGTGCTTGTATCTGATTCAGCTTGCTGACGATGTCGGCCGCCGCCGAGCGCGCATAAACGAAGCACTCCAGCAGCGAGTTGCTGGCCATGCGATTAGCGCCGTGCAAGCCGGTAAAGCTGGTTTCACCAATGGCATACAGGCCCGGTACGTCGGTATGTCCGTTCTGGTCGACTACTACGCCGCCGCAGGTGTAATGCGCGGCAGGCACTACAGGAATCGGCTCTTTGGTGATGTCGATGCCGAAGTCCAGGCAGCGTTCGTAGACGGTGGGGAAGTGCGACTTCACAAAATCCGCCGGTTTATGGCTGATGTCTAGGAATACGCAATCAACCCCTAGGCGTTTCATCTCATGGTCGATGGCGCGGGCGACGATGTCGCGCGGTGCCAGTTCGGCACGTTCATCGAAACGCGGCATAAACCGTTCGCCATTGGGTAGCTTGAGCAACGCTCCTTCGCCGCGCAGTGCTTCGGTGACCAGAAAACTCTTGGCTTTGGGGTGGTACAGGCAGGTCGGATGGAACTGGTTGAATTCCAGGTTGCCGACCCGGCAGCCGGCGCGCCAGGCCATGGCGATGCCGTCACCGCAAGCGCCGTCCGGGTTGCTGGTGTACAGGTAAACCTTGGCGGCGCCGCCAGTGGCGAGAATTACAAAGCGTGCACTGAAGGTGTCGACCTCACCGCTGGCGCGATTAAGTACATAGGCGCCGAGGCAGCGCTCACCGCTCAGGCCGAGTTTGCGCTCGGTAATTAGGTCGACGGCGACGCGCTGCTCCAGTAGCTCGACATTACGCCGCTGCTTGGCTTGCTCTAGCAGGGTATTGAATATTGCAGCGCCAGTGGCGTCGGCCGCGTGAATGATACGGCGGTGGCTGTGGCCGCCCTCACGGGTCAGGTGGAATTCAAAACCGCCGTCTTCGCGGGCGGTCTGGTCATCGCGAGTAAAGGGCACGCCTTGGTCAATCAGCCACTGGATGGCTTCGCGGCTGTGTTCCACGGTGAAGCGCACGGACTCCTCACGGCACAGGCCACCACCGGCGTTGAGGGTGTCCTCAACATGCGATTCGATCGTGTCGGTGTCGTCCAGTACAGCGGCTACACCGCCTTGAGCCCAGTAAGTGGAGCCGTTGGACAGATTGCCCTTGCTTAGCACCGCAATGCGCAAGTGCTCTGGTAGCGTGAGGGCCAGTGTCAGGCCTGCTGCACCGCTACCGATAACCAGAACGTCGTGTTGGTAATGTTGGCTCATGTCCAAATTCCACGAAAAGCGGCCACTAGTATATAGAGGGGGTGATCGGCACAATAGCCGCCTTATGACCAAGTGTGTTGCTCGGGAACTTTTTAAGTGTTTCGCGTTCCATAGGCGGTTGTTTAAATGGAAATTTGCCACGGTTTGGCATTTCCACAACGGCTTGCAGCGTTGTTGTCTAGCCTGCGGGCGAGTCAGATTATTTGTGCAGCACGGGAGCCCTCTTGCTGCACCATTCCGTGCAGTACTTTTAAGTATTCTGCAGGAAGCTTGTTTGAAGGAGCGAACTTTTGCGCAATGCCCAAGTCTACTTTGGCAGACCGATGCACAGGTTGGCGTTTCGCTCCTTCAACACTTATGAGGAGTTTTCATGCTAACCCAGGAAGATGATCAGCAGCTGGTCGAGCGCGTACAGCGTGGCGACAAGCGTGCATTTGATCTATTGGTGCTCAAGTATCAGCACAAGATTCTCGGGTTGATCGTGCGTTTCGTGCATGACACCCATGAAGCACAGGATGTGGCGCAGGAAGCCTTCGTCAAGGCATACCGCGCATTGGGTAATTTTCGCGGCGACAGTGCGTTTTATACCTGGCTTTACCGTATCGCCATTAATACGGCGAAGAACCATCTGGTGTCGCGCGGTCGGCGACCGCCAGACAGTGATGTGAGTGCCGAAGATGCCGAGTTTTATGACGGTGACCATGCGCTCAAGGATATCGAGTCGCCAGAGCGTCTGCTGCTGCGCGATGAGATCGAAAGCACTGTGCACCGCAGTATTGAGCAATTGCCGGAAGATTTACGCACAGCCCTAACCTTGCGTGAATTTGATGGTCTTAGTTACGAGGACATTGCCAGTGTCATGCAATGTCCAGTCGGCACTGTGCGCTCGCGAATTTTTCGAGCGCGTGAAGCCATTGATAGATCCCTGCAACCGTTGTTGCAGGAAGTCTGAGACAGCGGCGTCAGCCAAGAGAGGAACCGCCATGAGTCGTGAAACCCTGCAGGAATCGCTGTCCGCGGTTATGGACAACCAAGCGGATGAACTTGAACTAAGGCGAGTGCTGGCGGCCAGTGATGACCCTGAGTTGCGCGCAACCTGGTCGCGCTACCAAATCGCCCGAGCAGTTATGCATAAAGAATTGCTGGAGCCGCGCCTGGATATTGCCGCTGCCGTCTCTGCAGCTCTGGCTGACGATGCTGCCCCGGTTGCGCAGCAAATACAGCGCGGCCCTTGGCGCACCGTAGGTCGTCTGGCTGTTGCAGCTTCTGTCACCGTGGCCGTGCTGGCAGGTGTACGCCTCTATAATCAAGACGACATTACCGGTGCGCAATTGGCTCAGCAGGCTAATCAACCGGTACTGAACATTCCTCAGGTCAGCGGTCCAGCCATGCTGGCAGGCTTTAATACGTCTGCAGAGCAAGCCACGCCAACGGCCAGCGCTGTAGGTCAGGGCCAGCCGGGCTGGCATGAGCAGCGTCTGCCGGCCTATTTACGTCAGCATGCGCAGCAAGCGGCAATGAGCACCAGTGAAGGTGCGCTGCCTTATGCGCGCGCCGCCAGCTTGGAAACCCGCTAACCGCCGTTGTTAAGGAATCGCATGCGCTTTATTCCTTTTGGCGCCCTGTTGCTGGGTAGCTGGCTGGCATTGCCTGTTGCTGCTGATGAGGGGGCGGCTTTGTTGCAGCGTTTGGCAGATGCTGAGCGCACTCAAAGCTTTCAAGGCACCTTTGTCTATGAGCGTAATGGAAGCTTCTCGACGCACAGCGTCTGGCATCGCGTTGGCGAGGGCGGCGCATTGCGTGAGCGCTTGCTGCAGCTGGATGGCTCGGCGCAGGAAGTGTTACGCGTTGATGGTCAAGTGCAGTGTGCCAGCGGTGCCTTGGCTGACCAATTGATCGATAGCCAACTGTGGCCCACTAGGGCGTTAGATGCAGAGCAGTTAGGCGAGTGGTATGAGCTGCGTGTGCTGGGTAAATCGCGCGTGGCTGGACGAGCTGCCAGTGTATTGGCGTTGGTGCCGCGTGATCAGCATCGTTATGGCATTGAGCTGCACCTTGATCAGCAAACAGGCTTGCCGTTGAAATCCTTGTTGGTGAGCGATAAGGGGCAGCTGCTGGAGCGTTTGCAGTTCACTCAATTGCAAACCGATACGCCTGCGGACTCAAGTTTGGAGCCGGGGGCAGGGTGCCGACCCGTGCGGTTACAGCCCATGCAGGTGAAGGCGGTTGAGGCTTGGCACTCGGACTGGTTGCCACCAGGGTTTAGCTTGAATTCGGTTACCCAGCGTCGCAGTCCCGCATCGACTGAACCAGTGGCCTGCCAGGTTTATGGCGATGGTCTGGTACGTTTTTCCGTATTTATGGAACCGTTGCGCGGCGCTACAGTTGAGGATGTTCGCACCCAGCTTGGCCCGACTGTGGTTGTTTCACGACGCCTGAAGGCCGATGACGGTGATGTCATGGTCACTGTGGTGGGCGAAATACCCTTAGGAACGGCAGAGCGCGTGGCCTTGTCGATGCGCTCTACAGCCGAGGTGGTGCCGTGATTGAGGAGCAGGGGCGTGTTGTAGCGGTTGAGCCAGGTGCAGTCTGGGTTGAAACGTTACGTAAAAGCACCTGTTCCAGTTGTTCGGTTAAAGCCGGTTGTGGCCAAGGCCTGCTTGAGCAGATCGGTGCCAGTAGTCGGCGTGGTTACGTGCGTGCGCTGTCTAATCTGCAGCTGCGTGTTGGTGATGCGGTCATGATCGGCGTGCGTGAAGACCTGCTAGTTCGCGGTTCCTTACTGGTTTATCTGCTGCCATTGCTCGGATTATTTAGCGCCGCTGTCTTGGTTGAGCAAATGGGTGCAAGTGAGCCTTGGGTGATACTCGGTGCATTGCTCGGGTTTCTGCTTGCCTGCTGCGCGGTGCGCTGGCGCAGCCGTATTACGGCCGGTGATCCGGCGTTACAACCTATAGTGTTGCGTGCCTTGCTTGCGGGCGCCGCGACAGCTTTTTGAGACTTTTGCTGACCTAGATGGGGAGTTGTATGTCGAAGCTTGGTCTGAAATCTTCTTTTAGTGGGTTATTTGCTGTGCTGCTGATGGGGCAAACATTGTTTGCTCAAGCGAGCTTGCCGGATTTCACCGAGCTGGTTGAGCAAGCATCACCGGCGGTCGTCAATATCAGTACCCGGCAAAAGATGCCGGATCGTGCGGTGGCTGGCAGTGGCCAGCTCAATGTGCCTGATTTGGAAGGCCTGCCGCCGATGTTTCGGGAGTTCTTCGAGCGCAACATACCTCAAGTGCCGCGCGCACCAAGTGGCGGTCGTCAGCGTGAGGCTCAGTCGCTAGGCTCGGGCTTTATCATTTCTGCTGATGGTTATGTGCTGACCAACAACCATGTGGTGGCTGACGCCGATGAGATTATCGTGCGCCTCTCTGACCGCAGTGAGTTGGAAGCCAAATTGATTGGTGCTGACCCGCGCAGCGATGTGGCGTTGCTCAAGGTTGAGGGTTCAGGCCTGCCGACCGTCAAACTAGGTAAGTCCGAAGAGTTGAAAGTGGGCGAGTGGGTTTTGGCGATCGGCTCACCTTTCGGTTTTGATCACTCGGTAACTGCCGGGATTGTCAGTGCTAAAGGCCGTAGTCTGCCGAACGAGAGCTATGTGCCGTTCATTCAGACTGACGTGGCGATCAATCCGGGTAACTCTGGTGGCCCGTTGTTCAACCTGGCAGGTGAAGTGGTCGGTATCAACTCGCAGATTTTCACCCGTTCCGGCGGCTTTATGGGTCTGTCGTTTGCGATCCCCATGAGTGTGGCCATGGATGTGGCTGATCAGCTTAAGTCGGACGGTAAGGTCAGTCGTGGCTGGTTGGGTGTGGTTATTCAGGAAGTGAACAAGGATCTGGCGGAGTCGTTTGGTCTGGATAAACCAGCTGGTGCGCTGGTAGCCCAAGTGCTGGAGGAGGGGCCTGCCGCCAAGGGTGGCTTACAGGTCGGTGATGTCATCCTCAGTTTGGACGGCAAGTCGATCATCATGTCTGCCGATTTGCCGCATCTGGTTGGTGCGCTTAAGCCTGGCACCACTGCCGAGTTGGACGTGGTGCGTGATGGCGCACGCAAGAAGTTGCGGTTGACCATTGGTGCGCTGCCTGAGGATGGCGAAACCTTGGCAGGCAACACCGCCTCAGGGGTTGAGCGCAGCAGCAATCGTCTGGGTGTCAAAGTGGTTGAGCTGACCGCTGAGCAGAAGAAGGGTCTTGATTTGAATGGGGGGGTGGTGATCTCCGAGGTGCAGGAGGGGCCTGCGGCTCTGATTGGCTTGCGTCCGGGCGATGTGGTTACCCACCTGAACAATCAAGCGATCAATTCTGCCAAGACTTTTACTGAGGTGGCACAGGCGCTGCCGAAAAATCGTTCTGTCTCGATGCGCGTGTTGCGTCAGGGGCGCGCCAGTTTTATCACCTTCAAACTGGCCGATTAACGACGTTAGTTGGGTGAAAGGGCGACTTCGGTCGCCCTTTTCCATTGTGCTGCTTCGCGGCCTTGATGACGTGCAAGGTGGCTTTCGGGTACACTTCGCGGCTATTTTCGGCGGGCAGTCGCCTGCGACCTTTTCGAGTGTTGATCCGTGAGTGATTTGAGTCATATCCGCAATTTCTCCATCATCGCCCACATTGACCACGGCAAGTCGACCCTGGCTGACCGTTTTATCCAGATGTGTGGCGGCTTGGCCGATCGTGAAATGGAAGCCCAGGTACTGGATTCCATGGATCTCGAACGCGAGCGCGGTATCACCATCAAGGCGCACAGCGTCACGCTGTATTACAAAGCCCGTGACGGCGTTACCTATCAGTTGAATTTTATTGATACCCCCGGCCACGTCGACTTCACCTATGAAGTCAGCCGCTCGCTGGCCGCCTGTGAAGGTGCGCTGCTGGTGGTCGATGCGGGCCAAGGTGTTGAAGCGCAATCGGTTGCCAACTGCTACACGGCTATCGAGCAGGGCCTTGAAGTCATGCCGGTGCTGAACAAGATCGACTTGCCGCAAGCCGATCCAGACCGAGTCAAAGAAGAGATTGAGAAGATCATCGGCATTGATGCCACCGATGCAGTGACCTGCAGCGCCAAGACCGGCCTGGGTGTCGATGAGGTGCTTGAGCGCTTGGTGCAGATCATTCCAGCGCCAACCGGCAATATCGAAGATCCGCTACAAGCCTTGATCATCGATTCTTGGTTTGACAACTACCTGGGCGTGGTTTCCTTGGTGCGTGTGCGCCATGGGCGGATTAAGAAAGGTGACAAAGTGTTGGTGAAATCCACCGGCAAGATTCACCTGGTCGACAGTGTGGGTGTGTTCAACCCCAAGCACACCGCCACTGCTGATCTCAAAGCGGGTGAGGTGGGCTTTATCATTGCCGGCATCAAGGATATTCACGGGGCCCCTGTGGGCGACACCCTGACCTTGAGTTCGACGCCTGATGTTGATGTATTGCCGGGCTTCAAGCGTATTCAGCCGCAGGTTTATGCCGGCCTGTTCCCGGTCAGCTCCGATGATTTCGAGGACTTCCGTGAGGCCCTGCAAAAGCTCACGTTGAACGACTCCTCCTTGCAGTACACCCCGGAAAGCTCGGATGCATTGGGCTTTGGCTTTCGTTGTGGCTTCCTCGGTATGCTGCACATGGAGATCATTCAGGAACGTCTGGAACGCGAGTACGACCTGGACCTGATCACCACCGCTCCGACGGTGATTTTCGAATTGTTGCTCAAGACCGGTGAGACGATTTACGTCGATAACCCGTCGAAACTTCCCGACCTGTCAGCAATTGAAGATATGCGCGAGCCGATCGTGCGTGCCAATATCCTGGTGCCTCAGGAGCATCTGGGTAACGTGATTACCCTGTGCATCGAGAAACGTGGCGTACAGCACGACATGTTGTTCCTCGGTTCTCAGGTGCAGGTGACTTACGATTTGCCGATGAACGAAGTGGTGTTGGACTTCTTCGACCGCCTTAAATCCACCAGCCGCGGTTATGCCTCGCTGGACTATCACTTTGATCGCTATCAATCGGCCAATCTGGTTAAGTTGGATGTACTGATTAATGGTGAGAAGGTCGATGCCTTGGCGTTGATCGTGCACCGTGACAACGCCCACTACAAAGGTCGTGCATTGACCGAGAAGATGAAAGAGCTGATTCCTCGGCAAATGTTTGATGTGGCGATTCAGGCTGCTATTGGTGGGCAGATCGTTGCGCGGACTACGGTCAAAGCGCTGCGTAAAAACGTATTGGCCAAATGCTACGGCGGTGACGTCAGCCGTAAACGCAAGCTGCTAGAAAAGCAGAAGGCCGGTAAGAAACGCATGAAGCAGGTCGGTAATGTGGAAATCCCGCAGGAAGCCTTCCTTGCTGTACTCAGGTTGGATAGTTAAACCTTATGTCGATCAATTTTCCGCTGTTACTGGTTATCGCGGTCGCCGTCTGTGGCGCCCTGGCGTTGTTCGATTTGATCTTTCTGGCCCCGCGCCGGCGAGCAGCGATCAGTACCTATCACGGTCAGGTCAGCGAGCCTGATGAGGCGGTGGTTGATCGTCTGAATAAAGAACCTCTGTTGGTCGAGTACGGCAAGTCGTTCTTTCCGGTGCTGGCGATTGTGCTGGTGTTGCGTTCGTTTTTGGTCGAGCCTTTTCAGATTCCATCCGGCTCGATGAAACCGACTCTGGAAGTGGGTGATTTCATTCTGGTTAACAAGTTTGCCTACGGCATTCGTTTGCCCGTGTTGGACACCAAAGTGATTGAAGTCGGTGAGCCACAGCGTGGTGATGTGATGGTGTTTCGCTATCCCAGCGATCCTAACATCAACTACATCAAGCGGGTGGTGGGCTTGGCCGGCGACCGTATTGCTTACAGCAGTGACAAACGCCTTACCATCAATGGCGAGTCTGTGGCTCAGCAGTTGATTGGCGACGAACCTGGCAGCCTGGGCAGCGCGACGCTGTATAGCGAAAAACTTGGTGAAGCAGAGCACCAGATTCGTAAGGAGATGCAGCGTTATCGGCTTGAGCCGGGTGGTGAGTGGGTGGTGCCGCAAGGGCATTTCTTCATGATGGGCGATAACCGCGATAACTCTAATGACAGTCGCTACTGGAATGATCCTTCCATTCCCAAGCCGCTGCTGGGCATGGTCCCGGATCAGAATATCGTTGGCAAAGCCTTTGCTATCTGGATGAGCTGGCCCGATCCGAAGTCGCGGAACTTGCCCAACTTTTCCCGCGTCGGCCTGATTCACTGACCTGACGATAAATCTGCGACGCTGTTACATGCAGCGTTGCAGGCTATATATAGTCTTGCCTCCAGCCGTAATGGCTTTCACAACACTCGAACTTGGGGACAAATATGAAATCTGCGCATTCACAGAAGGGAATATCGATTCTTGGTTGGTTGATGATGCTGACTGTTGTTGCTTTTTTTGCCAGCGCAGCATTCAAGGTGCTGCCGCATTATTTCGATAATATGGCGCTGGAAAAAATGATTACCTCTGTTGAGACTGATAAAGCGCTCGATGTTCGAACAGTTGGCGACTTCTATAGCCATATCAGCAAGGGGATGCAGGTCAACAGCATCCGAGATTTGAATATGCAGGACGCGATTAAAGTAAAAGTCGAAAACAACGAATTTCGTGTACACCTGAAGTACGAAAAACGCGAACCCTTAATCCAAAATATCGATCTGGTAGTGCGTTTCGATAAAGAATTCCGCGTGCGTATGCCGTGAGTGCATCGTTAGCCCGTCTCGAGCGGCGGCTCGGTTATACCTTTAAGGACCAGGAACTGATGATTCTGGCCCTAACTCACCGCAGTTTTGCTGGGCGCAATAATGAGCGCCTAGAGTTTCTCGGTGATGCCATCCTCAACTTTGTGGCCGGCGAAGCGCTGTTCCAGCGCTTTCCGCTGGCGCGCGAAGGGCAGTTGTCGCGGTTGCGTGCACGCTTGGTCAAGGGCGAAACCCTGGCGATTCTGGCCCGTGGTTTTGATCTGGGTGAGTACCTACGTCTTGGTTCCGGCGAGTTGAAGAGCGGCGGTTTTCGTCGCGAGTCGATTCTTGCTGATGCACTTGAGGCCCTGATCGGGGCTATATATCTGGACACCGGTATGGACGCGGCCCGCGAGCGAGTGCTGGCTTGGTTGACCACCGAGTTGGACAGTTTGACCTTGGTCGACACCAACAAGGATCCGAAAACCCGGTTGCAGGAATTTCTGCAATCGCGCGGCTGTGAGCTGCCGCGCTATGACGTGGCGGATATCCAGGGTGATCCGCATTGCCGGACATTTGTGGTCGAGTGCCAGGTCACCTTATTGAATGATAAAACCCTAGGGCAGGGTGCTAGCCGGCGTATTGCCGAGCAGGTGGCAGCCGCTGCCGCGCTGATCGCCCTAGGTGTGGAGAATGGCAATGACTGATTTACCTGTTACACGCTGTGGCTATGTCGCCATCGTCGGCCGGCCCAACGTGGGTAAGTCGACCTTGCTTAACCACATCCTTGGGCAGAAGCTGGCAATCACTTCGCGCAAGCCGCAAACCACGCGGCATAACATGCTCGGGATCAAGACCGAGGGTGAGGTGCAAGCGATCTATGTCGACACCCCTGGCCTGCACAAGAACAACGAGAAAGCCCTCAATCGTTATATGAACAAGAACGCCTCGTCGGCGCTGAAAGATGTCGACGTGGTGATCTTTGTGGTCGATCGCACCCGTTGGACCGATGAAGACCAGATGGTACTGGAACGTATTCAATACGTTGAGGGCCCGGTGATTCTGGCGATCAACAAAACCGATCGCGTTGAGGATAAGGCTGATCTGATGCCGCATCTGGAGTGGCTGGCTACCCAGTTGCCAAATGCTGAGATCGTGCCGGTATCGGCCCAGCATGGGCATAACCTCGATACTCTGGAAAAACTGGTGGGCGAGCGCTTGCCGGAAGGCGTGCATTTCTTCCCGGAAGATCAGGTCACCGACCGTTCCAGCCGTTTCTTCGCCGCCGAGCTGGTTCGTGAAAAGATCATGCGTCAGCTGGGGGCCGAGTTGCCGTACCAAATCACCGTGGAAATTGAGGAATTCAAGCGTGATGGACGCATCCTGCATATCCATGCGCTGATTCTGGTTGAGCGTGACGGGCAGAAGAAGATCATCATTGGCGACAAGGGCGAGCGCATCAAGCGCATCGGCCAAGAGGCGCGCAAGGATATGGAAGTGATGTTCGACTCCAAAATCATGCTCAACCTCTGGGTTAAGGTCAAAAGTGGCTGGTCGGACGATGAGCGCGCCTTGCGCTCGCTTGGTTACGACAACATCTAACGTTGAGTGGGCGTGCCTTTGCGCCCACGTATACGCCCGCCACTTCGAGTAACCACTGGCCATGCTTGCAGACAGTCAGCCTGCCTATGTACTGCACAGCCGCGCTTACCGTGAAAGCAGTGCGCTAGTGGACTTCCTCACGCCCCAGGGGCGGTTGCGCGCAGTGTTGCGTGGCGCGCGCGGTAAAGCCGGTAGCCTGGCGCGGCCGTTTATTCCGCTGGAAGTTGAGTTTCGAGGGCGTGGCGAACTGAAAAACGTTGGCCGCCTTGAGCCTGCTGGTATCCCCAATCTGTTGGTTGGTGAGGCCCTGTTCAGTGGTATCTACCTTAACGAATTGCTGATTCGCTTACTCCCTGCTGAAGCGCCGCATCCGGCCGTCTTTGAACATTACGCCATGACAGTATTGGCCTTGGCTGAAGGTCGTGCCTTGGAGCCGTTGCTGCGTTCTTTTGAGTGGCGTTTGCTGGATGAGCTGGGCTATGGTTTTGCCCTGAATCTGGACAGCGAAGGCCAACCCATCGCCGAAACAGGCCTGTATCGACTGCAAACCGAAACCGGCTTGGTGCCGGTTGGGCATTTGCAACCTGGGGTTTTTCACGGGATCGAGTTGCTGGCCATGGCTGAGGCCGACTGGACAACGCCGGGTGCTTTGGCCGCTGCCAAGCGCCTGATGCGTCAGGCCTTGGCTCCTCATTTAGGCGGACGACCGCTGGTCAGCCGCGAACTGTTTATGACGCTCAAGGAGCCGAACCGTGACTGATGCCAATCGTATTCTGCTGGGAGTAAACATCGACCATGTGGCCACTTTGCGCCAGGCCCGTGGCACCCGTTATCCAGATCCAGTCAAGGCCGCGCTGGACGCTGAAGAGGCTGGTGCCGATGGAATTACCGTGCACCTGCGTGAAGACCGTCGGCATATCCAGGAGCGTGATGTGCGCCTGCTCAAGGAGGTTATGCAGACGCGGATGAACTTCGAGATGGGCGTCACCGAAGAGATGCTCGCATTTGCTGAAAGTATCCGTCCTGAACATGTGTGCCTGGTGCCGGAAACTCGTCAGGAATTGACCACCGAGGGTGGCCTTGATGTGGCTGGGCAGGAAGCGCGGATTCGCGCCGCGGTTGAGCGCCTGAGCAAAATCGGTTGTGAGGTGTCGCTGTTTATCGACCCTGATGCGCAGCAGATTGAGGCGTCCAAACGCGTGGGTGCGCCGGCTATTGAGTTGCATACCGGTCGTTATGCCGATGCGCACAGCCCTGAAGAGGCGGCGCGTGAATTGGCGCGGATTCGCGACGGTGTAGCGTGCGGTTTAGCCCATGGTTTGATCGTCAATGCCGGCCATGGCCTGCATTACCACAACGTCGAGCCGGTGGCGGCGATTGCCGGGATCAACGAGCTGAACATCGGTCACGCGTTGGTGGCGCATGCGCTGTTTGTTGGTTTCAAACAGGCGGTGGTGGAGATGAAACAGTTGATAGTTGCGGCTTCGGGGCGCGGCTAAATCCAAGCCCGTAGGGTGGATGATGCTGTTTTCATCCACCAGGGCGGTGGATGGGTAGAGCACCATCCACCCTACATCAGGGTTTGCGGGCGATCAGCACTGCGCGGCTCGGCGCAGGCAGGCCTTCGACGGTACGGCTATGGTCAGCCGGGTCGAGAAACTCAGGCAGCGACTGGAAACGCATCCATTCAGTCGAGCGCTGTTCGTCAACACTGGTGGTGCTGACATCCACACAGCGCACATCGACAAAGCCGGCGCGGAGCAGCCACAACTCCAAGGCCGGTACCGAAGGCAGGAACCAAACGTTGCGCATCTGTGCGTAGCGATCTTCTGGCACCAGCACCTGCTGAGCATCGCCTTCCACCACCAAGGTTTCCAGCACCAGCTCGCCGTCTTTGACCAGGCAATCCTTGAGATCAATCAGGTGATCGATAGGCGAGCGGCGGTGGTACAGCACGCCCATGGAAAACACCGTATCGAAGCCTTGCAGCTTGCCCGGCAGCTCCTCGAACGCCAGCGGTAGGTGCCAGGCCGGTAGGTCGGGGAGGTAGTTTTTCATGGCCAGGAACTGGCAGAGAAACAGCCAGTTGGGGTCGATGCCGACTACGCTGTCTGCGCCGGCGCCAAGCATGCGCCACATGTAGTAGCCATTGCCGCAGCCGACATCCAGTACGCGTTTGCCCTTCAAGTCCAAATAAGGGGCAACCCGTTGCCACTTCCAGTCCGAGCGCCATTCGGTGTCGACGTGTACGTCAAACAGATGAAACGGCCCTTTGCGCCAAGGGATCAGGCCCTGTAACGCGGTTTTCAGCGCGGCGCGCGTAGGCTCATCGCAGTGGCCGTTGAGGCAGAAGCTGTGCAGTAAATCCAGCTGCTTGATGTCCAGTGCGGGTAGCGCCTGCACCGCGCCGTACCAGCGTTGTAAGTCACCGTGGCCGATCGCCAGTTTGGCGTCGATTTGCCCGGGTAAGTCGGCGGACCAGTCTTGCAGTGGCGTGCCGGCAAGTGCCGCTTGCAGGGCGTCGAGATCAAGACGATTAATCATGGCAGGGCAATCAATGAGGCGAAATTAAGGCACTGGAACCACGGCACCACCTGGCTGAATCCTGCGGCCAGCAAGCGTTCGCGGTGTTGCTCAAGGCTATCGGGAAGCATGACTTTTTCGATGGCGCTGCGTTTCTGGGCAATTTCCAGTTCGCTGTAGCCGTTGGCGCGCTTGAAGGCGATGTGTAGCTCGCCCAGTAACTCATGTTGCTGGTTATCCTCGAAGCGCAACTTCTCCGAAAGAATTAATGCCCCGCCGGGTAGCAAGGCCTGGCGAATCCGGGTGAGCAGCGTGAGGCGCTGTTCGGGTTGAATAAATTGCAGGGTGAAGTTCAGCGCCACCAAAGAGGTGGGCTGCAGCTCTAGGTTGAGGATATCGGCTTCGATCACCTCGACGGGCAATAGCTCCTGAAACATCGAGTCCTGCGCGTGCAGGTACTCGCGGCAGCGTTCGACCATGGCGCTGGAGTTGTCCACCGCGATGACTCGGCAATCGTCGATCTGCACATGCCGGCGCAGGGCTTGGGTCACCGCACCCAGCGAGCTGCCGAGGTCATAGAGCACGCTGTGCGGTTGGGCGAACTGGCCGGCCAGCACGCCGATGTTCTCGACAATGGTCGGGTAACCCGGTACCGAGCGTTTGATCATGTCCGGAAAGACCCGCACCACGTCCTCGTTAAAGGCGAAGTCAGGGACCTGGGCCAGGGGTTGGGCGAAAAGACGGTCGGGCTGTTTGCTCACGTTGGTTGCGCACTGATCGATAAAGCCCGGCATTTTAGCCAAGTACAGCCCATAGCCAAACGCTGATTACATCGATTGGTCGGAAATCAGCCGCATGGTGCCTAATAAGAGGGCTGGGCTCGTGGATTTGCCTGGGTATCAAATGCGCAAACAGCGATAGCGATCACCCCAGCCAGCTGCTGCGCAAGCTCGTTAATGTGCATCGCCCAAGGTCGATCCTGTGCAGAATGCCGCGCCAGCGTTACTGCGCGTTAAGTGTGCAATTAAACCGTTGCGCGGGCACTACACCGACTTCCCATGGGCGTTCATAGGTCAGGGCGAGTTGGCCTGAGCCGGCCTTGGCCACCTGAAAACGCCAGGTGGAAACCCCGGCGCTGCCCACCAGGCCGGCGTCTTCCGGGTTGGTATAAACCTCAGGTCCGAGGCTTTGCAGTACTTGTGGGGCGGAGTCGCGCAGCAGCCAACGAAAGCCGGTGGTGGGGTTACTGGGCAGGCGCAGAATAAATTGTTGGCCGACCTGCAGCGACAGCGGACATTGGCTTTGTTGCTTCTCTTCCAAGGTGACACTGCTGGGGGTTTGCGCGCAGGCACCGAGCAGTGCAAGGCTGAGCGCCACTGTAAAACGGGGGGCAAGCATGGTGAGCTCCTGGCGAACGTCGAGGTTGCCAGCATAGCCGTTGCGGCAGGTCCGTGGGAGAGACGTGTGCTCAGTCCTTGAGGGGCGTGTGCAGTGGGCCACGCAGACGCTGAGCGCATTCGTCGATCAGCGGCGTGAGTAAGGCAAAGCACTCTTGTGGTGCCAGGCGCACCTCGCGACTGTCGATCAACTCATCTTCCAGGCGCTTCAGCACCTTCTGTAAGGGAGGGGTGGCCGGTGATTGTTCCAGTGCCAGACAAAGCTTTTGAATTTGCTCTTTTAGGCCTTGGGGGCATTGGCTGTAATTGGCGGCGCGCACACTCAAGCCGCGTAGACGGGCAAGGTTTTCCAAGCCATGGCACGCATGAGTGACGCCTTGAACGTGAAGGTTTCCGGCCTGGTAGAGGCGTGTTTCCAGTAATGTAATAACCTCCAGTAAGCCATCGATTACCTGGCAGTGAGCGGCAAAGTCAGCCGGATTGCGGCGCAGTCGAGGCCAGTCCTCTTGCAGTGGCGCGAGTTGCAAGCTGGGGCCGGGCCAGTTCAGCCAGAGTTGGTCGAGATGACGGGCTAAGGCATTGCGCTGGCTGGTGCTGTGTAAATCTTGCTGGGCACCCAGGCCCCGGTGTTTTTGCAGGCTATGCAGCAGGTCAATAGCCCGTTGCAGCAATGCACCTTGCAGCTCGCCAAGGTGCTGCTGATGGCGTTTGGCGGCGAGCTGGCTGAGGTGGTGGCCGGCGAGTAATAACGCCAATGCCAGTGCGAGAGCAATGCTGAGAGCCATAAGCTGGTTTCCTGAACCCGAACGATGCGCAAGGGGCTGGCGAACTGAGCAAATCCCTTGCCAGGCGACGTAAGCCCCTATTTCAGGCGGTTTCACAGCATCACAGGTCGGCTGTTTGCCCTGTATTTGGGCGCTTTCAAGTAGGTGGCTATTTTTTGGGGCGCGTGGCGCCCATTTGTCGTGCAGGCTGCAGTTTTACCGGGCAAACGGTTAAAGTTGCACCTCTGTCATACAGGGTTGCACCTTTAATGTTCAATGCGCGTCTGATTCGTCTTGATGACCAAGCCCACGAACACACTCATGACCATCACCAGCTGGTATTGTCGCTGGCAGGGCGTGCTGAGTTTGAGGTCAATGGTCGTGGGGGCGAGGTGTGTCGCATGCGCGCCTGCTTAGTGCCGGGGGATGCCGATCACCAGTTTGCCGGTATGGGTGCTAACCGCATGTTGATCATTGATCTGGATGAGCAGGGCACCTCCAGTGAAGACCTGCAGCTTCTGACCCGTTTGTTCGATACCCCGCGTTATCCACAACTGGATGCTGATTTTCAAAACCTATTGAGTTATGCCGGTGCAGAACTTGAGCGTTACGGCTCTGACCCGCTGCTGCCCCGTGCGTTGGGGGGGGTATTGCTGCGCGCCTTGCACTTGCGACTGTTCGGTGAGCCCCAGGCACGTGCTAGTGGACCGCTGAACGTGGAGCGACTGGACAGTTACATTATCAAGCACCTGGCGCGGCGCATCAGTGTGGCCGAACTGGCGCAGGTGGCTTGCCTCAGTCCCAGCCATTTTCATGCGCAATTCAAAGACTGTGTCGGTCTGACGCCGCATCAGTACTTACTGAAAACCCGCCTTGACCGTGCCGTGCGCCTGTTGCGCGAGAGCGGCTTACCGCTGATCCGCATTGCTGAAGAGTGTGGTTTTTCCAGTCAGAGCGCCCTGACCACAGCCATGCGCCGCTACCTTGGTCTGACTCCCAAGCGTCTACGCTGCGCCGAATAAGTACCCGATTAGGTGGGGCGACTTAACTGGGTTGCTGGCGATAAACGGTATGGTGGGGGCGGCGAAACGTGAACTTCTTCACGTGGCGAGCTAAGCTGCGACCACTGAGACATTTGCTGTGCTTGGGCAAGGATGCTTTTCATAGTCAAGTGTGCACCTGAGGACGACTCGCTTTGATAAACAAGCACCTGCATCTATCGTTTGCGCTTTCGTTACTGAGTGTATGGCTGCTCAGTACGCCGCTACAGGCTGGCAACCTGCAGGCTGAATTGGTGGATGAACAAGGGCAGCCGCTGGCCAATGCCGTGCTCACCCTGCGCAGTGCGACAGGGTCTGTCGCTGAGCCAGGGACAGCCATCATGGATCAACGTTCGCAGCAGTTCGCACCCACTGTATTGGCGGTGCGCAGCGGTACGTCTGTGGCGTTTCCTAATAGCGACAATATCCGCCATCACGTCTATTCCTTTTCCCTGGCCAAGCGCTTTGAGTTGCGTCTGTACCAAGGCACGCCAAGTGCCCCGGTAGTCTTTGATAGCCCTGGTGTGGTGGTGCTCGGTTGCAATATCCACGACTGGATGGTGGGCTACATCTATGTCACCGACGACCCTTGGTTTGCCGTCAGCGATGAACACGGGCGTGTGACCCTCGATCAGCTACCTGCGGGCAGCTACACAGCAAGCCTTTGGCACCCACAAGCGCCGGGTATGTTGCCGCAGGCGGCGGGAGAGTTGCAGTTGACTGAAGCCGCTAAGCAACAGCGCTTTACCGTGGCGATGCAGGCCCCCGCTGCCCAAGCAGCACCGAGTGCGCCGGCCAGTGCCTTTGGTGATGCGTTCAAGAAGGCTCGCGATGCTGCGCAATAGTTTTCAAGCGCGCATTGCCGGCGTACTGGTACTGCTGTTGCTGGTTGTAATCGGTGCGCTTTATGGGGCTGTGCAAACAGCGACCAATGCGGCAGTGCGCGGCCAAGCGCGTGAGCAATTGGATGTAGGTAGTCTGGTTTTCCAGCAGTTGCTCGACGTGCGCGGCCGACAGTTGCATGACGCGGTGCAGGTACTGGCTGCTGATTTTGGCTTCAAAGATGCTGTGGCCAGTGGTGATACTGAAACTATTCGTTCGGCGCTGGCTAATCATGGGGCGCGGATCAATGCCAGTGCTGTGATGATGCTGAGCCTGGATGGCAATCTGGAAATCAGCAGCGACCGGCAAATCAGTGGTGAGACTGCCGAACGCTTGAGCACTCAGGTGATGCAGCGCCAGCGCGAAGGCGTGCAAATATTTCTGATGCCGATTGCCGACAAAATTTACTTGCTGGTGCAGGCCACGGTCAGCGCGCCACTGCCCATTGCGCGGGTGATGATGGGCTTTCAGGTTGACGATGTGTTCGCCGCCGAATTGCGTGAGTTGACTCACCTGGATTTGACCCTGCTGGCGACTCAGACCGGTGTGGCTGATATCTGGATCAGTACCCTGCAACCGCAACAGCTTGAGCTGCTGCAAGACAACATGGCTGAACTGGCGAGTGATGCGGTCAGCCTGATCGGAGCTGAATCCTACCTCAATCAAGCCCTGGTACTGGCCAGTGGTGACGGCTTTGAGGTGCGTGCGCTATTGCACAAGTCCTTGAGTCAGGCGCAACAGGCGTTTGCACCGCTTGATCAGAACATTCTGTTGATTGCTCTGGTGGCGTTGAGCGCTTCGCTGGGCGGCGCTTTATTGCTGGCGCGCTCAGTCTCGCAACCGGTAAAACAACTGGCTGCTGTCGCCGAGCGGGTGCGTCAGGGTGATTATCTGGTCAGTTTGGACCTACGCCGCAGTGACGAGTTGGGCCGTTTGGCTATGGCCTTCAAGGCGATGCAACAAGGCATCGCCGAGCGTGAGCGACAGCTGGCGCACAATGCCCTGCATGACCCGCTGACCGGCTTGCCCAACCGCACTCTGGCCTTGGAACGTCTGGGCAGCGCCATCACTGCCGGCCGTTCTACGGCGCTGCTTTATTTGGGAATTGCCAATTTCCGCGCGATTAATGAAAGCCTTGGCCCCGAAGGCGGTGACCTGGCCTTGCAACAACTGAGTCGACGGCTGCAGGCGGTTTTGCGCCCAGGTGATAGTGTCGCGCGGATCATCGGCGATGAGTTTCTTTTGCTGCTGGAAAATACCGACAGCGACAGTGCGATCGCCATCGCCGACAAGGTGCAGCAACTATTGCTCAAGCCTCTGCGCGTAGGCACCCATGATTTTGCCTTGGAGTGCCGTATCGGCATTGCCGGCTATCCAGTAGATGGTAACGCTCCTGAAGAGTTGCTGCGCCGGGCAACCATCGCCATGCAGGATGCCGCGGGCATGGCCAGCCATTTGCAGGTCTACCAGCGCGGCCGTGATGATGCTCAACAGCGGCAGATCCGTCTGATTCGTGATCTGCGCCATGCCCCAGGCAAAGCTGAATTGCTGCTGCACTATCAGCCAAAACTGGATATTGCCGACGGTCAGGTGCGCCAGGCGGAAGCCTTGTTGCGTTGGCAGCATCCTGAGTTGGGCATGGTTTCACCTGGGGAGTTTATTCCGCTGGCCGAACGCACCGGCAGCATCCAGTTGCTGACTACCTGGGTGATTGAGGAGGTCATGCGTCAGTTGTGTGAATGGGCAGGGCGCGGTTTGCACGTGCAGGTGTCGCTGAATATTTCAACCGAAGACCTGCTCGATCCGCAGTTGCCGGGGCGAGTTAGCAAACTGTTAACCGACTATCACGTGTCACCCGAGCAGTTGATTTTCGAAATCACCGAAAGCGGGGTGATGCTCAACCCCGAGGTCGCTCTTCAGGTGTTGCATGGCCTGCGTGACTGCGGAATTAGCCTGTCAGTGGATGACTTTGGCACGGGCTACTCGTCCCTGGCTCAGCTCAAGCGCATGCCGGTGCAAGAGTTGAAAATCGATCAATCGTTTATCCGGGATCTAGATGACGGCAGCGAAGACTCGGTCATCGTGCGCTCAACCATCGAGATGAGTCACAGCTTGGGCCTAAAGGTAGTCGCTGAAGGCGTCGAGTTTGAACGCAGTTTACTGCTGCTGACGCGCTGGAATTGCGACACGGCCCAGGGCTACTTGATCAGCCGACCCTTGGCCGCCAAAGCCTTTGAAGCGTGGATGGCGCTACACAGGCACGCCGCCGCAAGCGTGGTGCATGAATCATGACAAATTTGCCCCGCGCCGTTTTGCTGTTACTTGGCTTGCTGACCAATCTGGCCTGGTCCGATGGTCGTTTGTTGGCCACCGGCGGCGCCAGCAGTATCGAAGGGGCGGCGGGTGGTGGCATTACACCTTGGGCGGTGCTTTCTGGTTATGGCGAACGTGGCGAGTGGGGCGCGGATGTATTTGCCACACGTGTAGAAACCGGTGATTACCGACTGGATGTGGCCGGCGTTGGTGCATCGTTTGATAACCGTATTGAGCTGTCCTACGCGCGCCAGCGCTTTGACTTGGGCACGCTCGCGCACAATCTCAATCTGCCAGAGAACAGCCTAAGTCAGGATGTTTTTGGCCTAAAGGTGCGTCTGTTCGGAGACCTGATCTATGAGCAGCTGCCGCAGGTGTCAGTGGGTATTCAGCACAAGCGGCAGAAGGATTTCCTGATCCCTAGCCTGATTGGCGCACAGCGTAGTGAAGACACCGAAGGCTATATCAGCGCCAGCCGCTTGATCCTTGGCGGTGCCTTTGGCTACAACCTGCTACTTAATGGCGGTGTCCGTTACAGTCGTGCCAATGAACTGGGGCTGCTTGGTTTTGGCGGTGATCGCCGTGATCGCCACTCTGTGCTTAAAGAGGGTTCGTTGGCCGTCTTGTTCAACCCGCGTTGGGCGTTGGGTGTGGAGTACCGCGAGAAACCGGATAACCTCAGCTTTGCTGGGGAGAGTGACTGGGCTGATCTGTTTCTCGGCTATTTCCCCAACAAGCATCTGGCCGTGGTGCTGGCTTATGCACGCCTCGGCGAGATCGCCACGCTGGATAATCAAGATGGCGTGTATCTGTCCGTGCAGGGGAGTTTCTAGGCATGCGTACCCTGTTGCTGATAGTCGTTGTCCTAATGGTGGCTGCTTGTGCCCAGCAGCCACCGAAAGACGCCAGTCTCTATCATGAGCTCGGTGAGCAGGCTGGGATTACCCGCATTGTCGAAGGCATGTTGCTGAATATAGCCGCGGACCCACGCATCGTTCGGCACTTTGAGAACATCGACATCGTGCGCCTGCGCGACAAGCTGGTGGAGCAGATCTGCGTCGAAGCCGGCGGCCCATGCAGTTACACCGGCGACAGCATGGAAGAAAGCCACAAGGGCCAACACCTTACACCGAGTGATTTCAATGCCTTGGTGGAGAACCTGCAGGATGCGATGAGCGCCCAAGGCGTCAATATGCCCGCGCAGAACCGACTGCTGGCGCGGCTTGCGCCCATGCGTGCGCAAATAATTGATCGGTAGAGGCTCTTTTTGCTCGGCTGAGCGTCGGCAGCGCGCTGCGATCATCGCGTTTTAGTGCGACCCGAAAGGGGCTGTGCAGCGAACAGCGCTCATGGATCGCACGGGTTCAACGCAACGTCTGGGCAATTGCCAGGATGTCGGCGCGGTGACTGATCACCAGGCTGAGTTCGCCGTTCTCACCAATAAAGTCCTGCGGTGGCATCAGCTTCTGGTAGACCGCCAGATCTTGCAGTGGCGGTAACTCAGCAGCTGGGCTGTATTCCTTGATGGCATGGTAGAGCGCCAAGTTGACCAGATCGAGCAATTGCAGGCTATGCCCAGGGCTGCGTTGCCAGTTGCCGGAGTCACGAACGATTTCGATATAGTCGTTATGCACCGACCATTTTTTCAACACGATAATGCTCAGCGATTTGCTGTATTCCTGGCACAGCTTGTAATACAGCTCGCTGGAGGGCGTGACGTTCTCACTGCGGAACGCCGAGAGTACGGCCAGGGTGCCCACTTCACTGAGCAGGCTGGCCAACAGGGCATGCTCAGCGGTGACATTGCTAAGTAAGCGGGCCAGCACGGCGCTGGTACTGGCCTTGATCGCTAAGCGCCTCCAGGTCTCGACAAACAGTCGTTTATGGCCGGGACTGTGCAGGGTGAAAAGACTCTTGATGCTATGCACCATGGTAATCCGGTCAACGTCGGCCAGACCGAGCCGGCTGATCACTTCCAGCAGAGTTTTAGGCGCAGCGGTGTGGCGATATAGCGCGCTGGAAGCGTGTTTTATCAGCAAGGCACTGAGTGCCGGATCGCGGCTGATAAGGCGTACCAAGGCACTGAGCGATACATTGGGGTCGCCCAAGGCGCGACGGATATCCAAGGTAATGGTTGGCAGGCTGGGTAATTGCTCTTCGCCCTGCATCAATTGCGAGACAACACGCCGGTAGATTGAGTAATCGGATGTTTCGCTCGGCAACGTACACCTCCAGCCTCTAATAAGGGCAGTCTAGATGGCCGTTACCCGTTTGGTATAACGCCGATGGATGGCCGTGATGATTGAGCGCTACGGCTTTGTGCTTCAAACAGGTGTTTACAGGAAGTTCCTGGCTTGGAGGTTTTTGCAAAAACTCCAGAGCTTTTTGTAAGAAGCAGTCATGCCTATGCCACTAAATTTCGTGCTCGATTTGCGTGGTGTGCAGGTTTTGACCGGGTTACCTTGGTTGTATCTACATATTTGCGCTAAAACCAATACAAAACAGCAGTCACATAAGGATGCGCTCCTAATGTGTTTGCTGAGGTTTTGCTGCCACTGGCTCGCGTGCGTCTGGTTGGTGGTTTCAATACAGTGGTCGTTACAGTGGCCGCTTAAAATTAGAATCACGGTCTGAGCCGTGCCAACACGAGAACAACAATATGAACGAGCAGAACGTTTTTGTTGTAGGGGTGACCTTCGTGGTCTACCTAATACTGATGCTGTGGTTGGGCTTGGTTGCCTACAAACGTACCAGCAATCTATCCGACTACATCCTCGGCGGCCGCTCCATTGGCCCAACCACCGCTGCGCTTTCAGCTGGCGCTTCCGACATGAGCGGCTGGCTGCTGCTGGGTCTGCCAGGCTATGCCTTGGTTGCAGGCTTTGAAGCCACCTGGATCGCTATCGGCCTATTGGCGGGTACTTGGCTCAATTGGTTGTTTGTGGCGCGTCGTCTGCGCGTTTACTCGCACACTGCGAACGACTCGGTCACCATGCCGTCCTACTTCGAAAATCGCTTCAACGACAAATCCCGTGCTCTGCGTGTGGTGTCGGCGATCTTCATTTTGCTGTTCTTCCTGTTCTATGCAAGCTCCGGTCTGGTGGCTGCAGGCAAGCTGTTTGAAACCGTATTCGGCTTCAACTACCAGATTGCAGTCGTGGTCGGCACTGTTGCCGTGGTGTCCTACACGCTGTTCGGTGGTTTTCTGGCAGTGGCTTGGACTGACGTGGTGCAAGGCTTGCTGATGGCTGCAGCGTTGGTGCTGGTGCCGGTGTTCGCCCTTAACGCGGTAGGCGGTGTTGAAGCCGCTCACCTGGCGATTGCTGCGAAAAACCCGGAAATGCTGACCTTCTTCAATGATGTTAAAGGTCAGCCGCTGGGCATTATTGCCATTCTTTCCCTGCTGGGCTGGGGTTTGGGCTACTTCGGTCAGCCGCATATTCTGGCGCGCTTCAAAGCGATTGCTGATGACAAAGACATGCCGACAGCTCGTCGCATTGCCGTTAGCTGGACTGCTTTGACCCTGTTCGCGGCGCTGTCCATTGGTTGGGTCGCGGTGGGTTATCTGGAAACTGATCTGGCCGATGCCGAAACCGTATTTATGGTGCTGGTTAACAGCCTGTTCCACCCGGTAGTGGCTGGCATTCTGATGGCCGCTGTATTGGCTGCAATCATGTCGACTGCCGATTCGCAGTTGCTGGTGAGCTCCTCGGCTTTGGCCGAAGACTTCTACAAAGCCATCCTCAAGAAAGATGCGGGTGATGCTGAGCTGGTGTGGGTGGGTCGTGGCGCGGTAGTGCTGATTGCCATCATCGCCTTGGTGCTGGCCATGAACCCGGATACCACCGTACTTGGGCTGGTTTCCTACGCATGGGCAGGCTTCGGGGCGGCCTTTGGTCCGGCTATCCTGCTGTCGCTGTACTGGAAGCGTATGAACCGTAACGGGGCTCTTGCCGGTATCGTTCTGGGTGGCGTGACCGTGGTGATCTGGAAGCAATTGGCTGGTCTGGGTGGTGTGTTCGGTCTGTACGAGATAATCCCAGGCTTTATCCTGGCAACCATTGCCATCATCGTTGTGAGCCTGATGACTGATGAACCTGAAGCTGCCTTGGTGGCTCAGTTCGACGAGGTTGAGCGCAAGCTGGCTTCTTGATGAGCTAAACGCACCTGCAGCTGATCGTCTGTAGGTGTGGTCGCCGAGCTAGGATTTATTTGCTGATGCCCAGCTCCGGTGTTTAAACGATTCGATCATACTTCGCGGCCCACACTCTTGGTGTTGGGCCGTTTTTATGCCTGTAGATAAACCCACGAGAGCGTCTTCGCACTTTCGGTTAGCCGCCGGCTTGGCTATGGTGGCGGGTGTTTTTCTATCGGGCTATCCGTACAGGTTCTGCATGACTCAATCACCCAAGAATCCACTGCATGGCGTCACCCTTGAGGCCATTCTCAACGCTCTGGTTAGCCAGTACGGTTGGGAGGGGTTGGCGCAGCATATTGATATCCGCTGTTTCAAGAGCGACCCGAGCGTCAAATCCAGTCTGACCTTTCTGCGCAAGACACCTTGGGCGCGGGAGAAGGTCGAGGCCTTGTACCTCAGATCACAGAAGGGCTGATTAGCCGCGAGTGGAATGGCCTTAATGGCTGCCCAATAATCTGGCACCCTTGTTGCAATACTTCTGCAAACGCCGCGAAGCGTCAAAAAACCGCGGCCAGTGGAGGTAAAGATGAGCCAGGGTGTTGAATTTAATCGCTTGATGCTGGAAATGCGTTCCATGCAGGCCGACGCCATGGCGCGTCAGAAGCCTGTCACCAGCACGCCTGAGCCTGGCGCACCGAGCTTTTCCGAGATGCTCGGGCAAGCAGTGGGCAAGGTCAACGAAACCCAGCAAGCCTCAAATAAGTTGGCAACCGCCTTTGAAATGGGCACCAGTGGCGTAGATTTGACGGACGTGATGATCGCGTCGCAGAAAGCCAGCGTTTCCTTTCAAGCCATGACCCAGGTGCGCAATAAACTGGTTCAGGCTTATCAAGACATTATGCAGATGCCGGTTTAAGGGTAGGGCTGAATCATGGCTGAAGCCGTCGCTGCAAACGTACCTGCCACCCTCAATGGTGGTGAGCCGAAGAAACCATTATTCGGCCTGACCTTCCTAGAAAACCTCGCCGATATGTCGATGTTGCGACAGATTGGTTTGCTGGTTGGCCTGGCTGCCAGCGTGGCAATTGGTTTTGCCGTGGTGCTGTGGTCGCAGCAGCCGGACTACCAGCCTCTTTATGGCAGTCTCGATGGCATGGATGCGTCCCAGGTAATGGAGACGCTGTCCGCTGCCGATATCAAGTACACCGTGGAACCTAATTCCGGCGCGCTACTGGTCAAGTCCGATGACCTGGCACGGGCACGTATGCGTCTGGCTGCTGCGGGTGTCTCGCCGAAAGACAATAGCGTTGGCTTTGAGATTCTTGATCAGGAACAAGGCCTGGGCACCAGCCAGTTTATGGAAGCCACCCGTTACCGCCGTGGCCTGGAAGGTGAACTGGCGCGTACGGTCTCCAGCCTGAATAACGTCAAAGCAGCCCGCGTGCACCTGGCCATCCCCAAGAGCTCGGTGTTTGTGCGCGATGAGCGCAAGCCTAGCGCCTCGGTGTTGGTCGAGCTGTATTCAGGCCGTGGCCTGGAGCCAAGTCAGGTGATGGCCATCGTCAATCTGGTGGCCAGCAGCGTGCCGGAAATGGACAAGGCCCAAGTCACCGTGGTCGACCAGAAGGGCAATCTGCTCTCGGATATTCAGGAAATGTCCGAACTGACCATGGCCGGCAAACAGTTTGACTACAGCCGGCGCATGGAAAGCCTGTTTACCCAGCGCGTACACAACATTCTGCAACCGGTGCTGGGCTCGGGCCGTTACAAAGCCGAAGTGTCAGCGGATGTGGATTTCAGCGCGGTGGAATCTACCTCGGAAATGTTCAACCCGGACCAACCGGCGCTGCGCAGCGAACAACAGGTAAACGAGCAGCGCACCAGCAGTCTGCCACCGCAAGGTGTACCCGGTGCTCTGAGTAACCAACCGCCTGGTGCTGCCGCTGCACCTCAGCAAGCGGCGGGAGCCGCTGCGGTGCCGGGCCCTGTGGCGGCTGGCCAACCGTTGTTGGATGTGAATGGCGAGCAGATTATCGACCCGGTAACCGGTCTGGCCATGCTCGCGCCGTATCCGGCGGATAAACGTGAGCAGTCCACCCGCAACTTCGAATTGGATCGTTCGATCAGCTACACCAAGCAGCAGCAGGGCCGCCTACGCCGTTTGTCGGTGGCTGTGGTGGTGGACGATCAGGCCAAGGTCGATGCGGCCACTGGTGATGTGACTCGCGTGCCATGGAGCAGTGATGACTTGGCGCGCTTTACCCGCCTGGTGCAGGACTCGGTGGGCTTCGATGCCAGTCGTGGCGACAGCGTCAGCGTGATCAATACACCGTTCTCCGCCGAGCTGGGCGAAGAGGCTGTTGCGTTACCGTGGTACCAGAGCGAGTTGTTCCTGCTGGCTATGGGGGGGCTCAAGCAACTGATGCCCGCGCTGTTGATCTTTATCCTGGTCTGGTTTGTCCTGCGCCCAGTTATGAAGAGCATCACTGCCGGCGGTAAAGGCCAAGGCGACGGCCGTGGCGGCGATGTTGAACTAGGTGAAATGGGCGCGCTGGGCGGTGACCTGGCCGAGGACAGGGTCAGCTTGGGCGGTCCGCAAAGCATCCTCCTGCCGAGCCCGAGTGAGGGGTATGATGCACAGCTAAACGCCATCAAGAGCCTGGTCGCGGAAGACCCGGGCCGCGTAGCCCAGGTTGTAAAAGAGTGGATCAACGCCGATGAGTGAAAATCGAACCGCCACTAAATTGAATAAAGTCGAGAAGGCCGCGATCCTCCTGCTGTCGCTGGGTGAAACCGACGCGGCTCAAGTGTTGCGCCATCTGGGGCCGAAGGAAGTGCAACGGGTTGGCGTGGCCATGGCCGGTATGCGCAATATCCAGCGCGAGCAGGTCGAGCAGGTGATGGGCGAGTTCGTCGACATCGTCGGCGATCAAACCAGCTTGGGTGTTGGCGCCGATGGCTATATTCGCAAGATGCTGACGCAGGCGTTGGGTGAAGACAAAGCCGGTAACCTGATTGACCGCATCCTTCTGGGCGGCAGCACCAGTGGTCTGGACAGCCTGAAATGGATGGAGCCGCGCGCCGTGGCGGATGTAATCCGCTATGAGCACCCGCAGATTCAGGCCATCGTCGTTGCCTACCTCGATCCTGATCAGGCTGGTGAAGTGCTCGGCCACTTTGATCACAAGGTGCGTCTGGATATCGTATTGCGCGTTTCATCGCTCAACACCGTGCAGCCCGCGGCACTGAAAGAGCTTAACCAGATTCTTGAGAAGCAGTTTTCCGGCAGTTCCAATACCACCCGTGCCGCGCTGGGTGGGGTTAAACGTGCCGCCGATATCATGAACTTCCTCGACAGCTCGGTTGAAGGTCAGTTGATGGACTCGATCCGCGAAGTCGATGAAGACCTCTCTAGTCAGATTGAGGACTTGATGTTCGTCTTCGACAATCTCGCCGATGTGGATGACCGCGGTATTCAGGCGCTGCTGCGCGAGGTGTCGTCTGACGTGCTGGTGCTGGCCCTCAAGGGCGCCGACGAGGCGATCAAAGAGAAAGTTTTCAAGAACATGTCCAAACGTGCCGCCGAACTGCTGCGCGACGACCTCGAAGCCAAGGGCCCGGTACGCGTCAGCGACGTGGAAACCGCGCAGAAGGAAATTCTCACTATCGCCAGGCGTATGGCCGAAGCCGGGGAAATTGTCCTGGGCGGCAAAGGTGGCGAGGAAATGGTTTAACCCATGGCCCGTAATGGTTTGACGCATGTCCAGTAAAGAGCCGCCTAGCGAGCTGATTCGCGCCAAAGACCTCAAAGGTGTGGACCTGTGGGCGCTGCCCAGTTTCGACCCGCAAGTGGAAGCGCCTGAGCTTACCGAAGAGCAAATAGCCGAGCAGTCCGCTGAGGCGAATGAACAGGCGCAAGCCGAGAGTGAAGAAGTAGCCCTGGAAGACGTCAAACCCTTGACGCTGGATGAGTTGGAGGCGATCCGCCAAGACGCCTACAACGAAGGTTTTGCTACAGGCGAGAAAGACGGTTTCCATGCCGGCCAGTTAAAAGCTAAACAAGAAGCCGACATGGCCCTGGCCGCTAAGGTCGCCGGCCTGGAGCAGCTGATGACTCAGTTGTTCGAGCCGATAGCCGAGCAAGATCAGCAGGTTGAAGAGGCAATGATCGGTTTGCTCGAACAGATGGTGCGCCAGGTGATTCAGCGCGAGTTGGTCAGCGACTCCAGTCAGATTCGTCAGGTGCTTAGCGAAGCACTCAAGTTATTGCCCATGGGCACTAGCAACATCCGCATCCACCTCAACCCGCAAGATTTCGAGATGATCAAGGCCTTGCGTGAGCGTCACGAGGAGAGTTGGCGAATACTTGAAGATGCAGCCTTGTTGCCCGGCGGTTGCCGGGTAGAAAGCGAGCTCAGCCGCATCGATGCCACTGTGGAAACCCGTTTAAATCAAGCTATCAAGCAGTTGTTTGAGCAGCAGCGCGAGCAGGTTTCACACCCTCTTGAAGCCGATCTGCATACCGATCTTGACGCCCCTGCGGTGGAACCTCAGGCGAGTCCGGATGCGCCTTGATCGGGTCAGTTTTGCCAAGCGCCTGGCCAATTACAGCGAGGCCGTAACGCTGCCGACTCAACCGCAGGTTGAGGGCCGATTGATACGCATGGTGGGTCTAACCCTGGAGGCTGAAGGTCTGCGGGCCGCACTGGGCAGCCGCTGCCTGGTGATCAACGATGACAGCTATCACCCCGTGCAAGTTGAAGCCGAGGTGATGGGCTTTTCCAATGGCAAAATCTTCCTGATGCCGGTCGGCAGCCTGGCGGGCATCGCCCCAGGTGCTCGCGTAGTGCCGCTGCCGGATACCGGGCGTTTGCCCATGGGTATGTCGATGCTTGGCCGGGTGCTTGACGGCACCGGTCGCGCCCTCGACGGCAAAGGCGGGATGAAGGCAGAGGACTGGGTGCCGATGGATGGTCCTGCAATCAATCCGCTCAATCGCCATCCGATCAGTGAGCCGCTGGATGTGGGTATCCGCTCAATCAACGGTTTGTTGACCGTGGGGCGAGGCCAGCGCCTGGGCCTGTTTGCCGGTACAGGGGTTGGTAAGTCGGTACTGCTGGGCATGATGACGCGGTTTACTGAAGCCGACATTATCGTGGTCGGGCTGATCGGAGAGCGGGGCCGTGAAGTAAAAGAATTTATCGACGAGATCCTCGGTCACGAGGGTCTCAAACGCTCGGTGGTGGTGGCATCCCCTGCCGATGATGCGCCGCTGATGCGCCTGCGTGCGGCCATGTATTGCACGCGAATTGCCGAGTACTTCCGCGATAAGGGCAAAAACGTGTTGCTGCTGATGGATTCGCTGACACGCTTTGCCCAGGCCCAGCGTGAAATTGCCCTGGCCATTGGTGAGCCGCCGGCGACCAAGGGCTATCCACCCTCAGTTTTTGCCCGCCTTCCGAAGCTGGTGGAGCGTGCTGGTAATGCTGAGGAGGGCGGCGGTTCGATTACAGCTTTCTACACCGTACTCAGCGAGGGGGATGACCAGCAAGACCCGATCGCCGACGCGGCGCGTGGGGTGCTCGACGGCCATATCGTGCTGTCGCGCCGCCTGGCCGAGGAGGGGCATTACCCGGCCATCGACATTGAAGCGTCGATCAGCCGGGTGATGCCGCAGGTGGTTAGCGCCGAACACATGCGCCTGGCCCAACGCTTCAAGCAGCTATGGTCGCGTTATCAGCAAAGTCGTGACCTGATCAGCGTCGGTGCCTATGTGCCGGGTGGTGATGCCGACACTGACCTGGCCATTGCGCGTCATCCGGCCATGGTCAAGTACCTGCGGCAGAACCTGCAAGATAACGAAAGCCTGGAAAGCAGCAGCGCTCAGCTGGCGGCGACCTTCAACCCTGCAGCAGCAGGCGCATAACCCATGGCGCAAAGCCGCGCTGCGCGCCTGGCTCCGGTAATCGCTATGGCCGAACGCGCCGAGCGTGAGGCGGCCATGCAGCTAGGCCATTGCCAAGGGTTGCTGCGCCAAGCCGAAGTGCAGCTTGGCGATCTGGAACGTTATCGTGGTGATTATCAGCAGCAGTGGATCAGTGAAGGCCAACGCGGCGTCTCCGGGCAGTGGCTGATGAACTACCAGCGCTTTCTTAATCAACTGGAAACGGCCATCGGCCAGCAACGCAACAGTGTCGATTGGCATAGCGCCAATATGGCTAAAGTGCGTGACGTCTGGCAGCAGCGCTATGCTCGCCTTGAGGGTTTGCGCAAACTGGTCCAGCGCTATCAGGATGAAGCACGCATAGCGGAGGACAAGCGCGAGCAGAAGCTTCTCGATGAGTTATCGCAGCGCTTGGCGACGCGTGATTCGCCGTATTAAAGCTAAGCGCTAACCTTCTTAATGCGCGTATTGGTCTACCCACATTATCTAAAGAGTTGCTGCCTGAGCATTGCGATGCTACATCTTGATCATGCATAACTTGCAGCTGGCCCACCTGAATGTGCGGTCCGGTCTTATCGTCATATAGGAGTAATTCATGGCTATCACCTCGCTGCCCTCATCCGACGGGCAAGAGCTGACCATTCTGATTCAAGGACGCTTCGATTTCGGCGCGCATCAGGAATTTCGCAATGCCTACGAGCGCGTCAACACAACCCCGCAACGCTACGTCGTAGACCTTAAAGACACTACCTACCTGGACAGCTCAGCCCTCGGCATGCTGCTGTTGCTGCGTGATCACGCCGGCGGTGACAGTGCGCAGATCAATCTGCTCAACTGCAATCCAGATGTGCGCAAGATTCTGGCCATCTCGAACTTCGAGCAGTTGTTTAAAATCGCCTGATTGAGGCTTGCGCCATGTCAGAGCGATTGTCCATTCTGATTGCTGAGGACAACGCAGCCGACCGTATGCTGCTGTCGACCATTGTCAGTCGTCAGGGGCACCGGGTGCTGACTGCCAGCAATGGTCTTGAGGCGGTAGCGCTGTTTGAGCAAGAGCGTCCGCAACTGGTGTTGATGGATGCCCTGATGCCGCTGATGGACGGCTTCGAAGCTGCGCGGCGGATCAAACAGGTGGCCGGTGAGGAGCTGGTGCCCATCATCTTCCTCACCTCGCTGACTGAAGGCGAAGCCTTGGTGCGCTGCCTGGAAGCCGGCGGTGACGACTTTCTCGCCAAACCGTATAACCGGGTCATTCTCGAAGCCAAAATCAAGGCCATGGACCGCTTGCGCCGCCTGCAAGACACGGTGTTGCAGCAGCGCGACCTGATAGCTGTGCACAACGAACACCTGCTTACTGAGCAGCGTGTGGCCAAGGCGGTATTCGATAAGGTGACCCATTCCGGTTGCCTGGATGCGCCTAATATCCGCTATCTGCAATCTCCTTATGCGGTGTTCAACGGTGACCTGTTGCTGGCTGCGTTCAAACCGTCCGGCGGCATGCATGTGCTGTTGGGTGATTTCACCGGGCATGGCTTGCCAGCGGCAATTGGCGCAATGCCTTTGGCAGAGGTGTTTTATGGCATGACGGCCAAGGGCTATTCCTTGGCCGAAGTGCTGCGCGAAATTAACGCCAAGCTCAAGCGCATCCTCCCCGTTGGCGTGTTTTGCTGCGCGGCGGTGCTGAACATCAGTTTTCAGCGCCAGGTGGTTGAAGTGTGGAATGGCGGCTTGCCGGATGGTTACTTGCTACGGGGCAATGGCGAGCGCTTGCCGTTGGTGTCGCGGCATTTGCCACTGGGGGTGTTGGAACCTACTGCGTTCAATGACAAGTACGAGGTCTATCCGCTGGCGCTGGGTGACCGGGTTTTTATGCTCTCCGATGGCGTGTTGGAGGCCTGCAACAAACAGGGCGAGTTATTTGGTGAGGGCCGTCTGCTGGATGTGTTCAGCGCCAACCTGCAGCAAGCCACGTTGTTTTCCGAGATTCAGCAGGCCCTAGCCCGCTTCAGCGGCGAGCAGCAGGATGATGTCAGCTTGCTTGAGGTCCGCATGGTCGATGATGGCCAGTTAAGCCGTCCGCCGCTGGCTTTTGCTGATAATGGGCAGAGTCACTCGCTGGACTGGTCGGCCAGCTTTGAGTTTCGCGGTGAGACCCTGCGCCATTTCAACCCGTTACCGTTTCTCCTGCAGTTGCTGTTGGAGGTAAAAGGTCTGCGCCCCCAAGGTGGGGCCCTGTTCAGTGTGCTAGCCGAGCTGTACTCGAACGCTCTGGAGCATGGCGTGCTAGGTCTGGATTCGGCGCTCAAGGCAAATGCCGAGGGATTTTCCGAGTACTACCGCCAACGTAGCGTGCGGCTGGCCACGTTAACGGATGGGTTTGTCCGCTTTCATCTGCAATTGCTACCTGAAGGCACTGGCGGACGTTTGATCGTCCGAGTCGAGGACAGCGGTTCGGGCTTCGAGGCGCCGTTACAGCCTGCGCAGCCCCGGGATGCCCATAGCCTGAGCGGTCGTGGGCTGGCACTGGTCAGGCAATTGAGTGAGCGCTGCAGTTGGGGCGACGGCGAACCGGGGGTGCGCGTGGAGTTTTCCTGGTTGCCTGGGGCATAATCCAGGCATAACGCTAGGAGAGCGCGCAGTTGTCTGATATTCACCTTGATAGCGCAGTATTGGCGGCTTTGCAGGACGTCATGGAAGATGAATACCCGGTGCTGCTGGATACCTTCCTGCTCGACTCCGAAGAACGTGTGCTGGTGCTGCGCCAGGCTGAGCAGGCTGCCGATGCGCAGAGCCTGCGTTTGGCGGCGCACAGCTTTAAGGGCAGTTGCAGCAATATGGGCGCATTGATGCTGGCTGGGCTGTGCAAGCAGCTGGAGGAAGCCGGCCGGCGCGAGCAGCTGGAGCAGGCCCCTGAGCTGGTCGAGCAGATCGAGCGCGAATTTGCCATTGTGCGCATCCTGCTCAAGTCCGAGCGTCAGCGTTATCGACACTAGCCTTGCTACTTCTGTCTCTGATTACTGCATTTCACCCCGCTTAACCTGCCTGCCAAAAAGTTGGCCCGCACCTTGCAAAACTCTCCGCACGACCAACCCCGAGCGGAGAGTATCCATGTCCGTTGCCCCCGATCTGCTGCTCAAGTCAGCGCCTGAAATAAAGCCCAGGGCCGCTGCATCAAAACCACCGGGGAAACCCGCTGAGCCTAATAGAAATGAGGCTTCTAGCTTCTCTCAGGTGTATGCCCGGGAGCGTCAGGCCAAGGCTGCAGAACGCAGTGATGCGCCTGCTAAGCCTGCGCGTGACAGCAAGGTAGACAAAGAAGAGCCGCAGGATGCTCAGGCGCAAGCTGCCGTCGGACAGGCCGAGGTTGCCGATAGCGGCAAGCCTTTGCCGACTGACCCGGCAATTGATGGCGCCGTGCTTGATCCACTGCTGTTGCTGGGTATAACCGGCGAGCTGCCAGTGGAGGAGGCTGAGGCGTTGGCGCTCGACACAGAGCCTGCGCCATTGTTGGTAACGACTGGGAACCTGACCAGCTCCGGCCCGGCGAGCATGACTGAAGCCAGCTTCGATGCAGAACTGGATGCGCTCAACCAACTGCCAGCCGTGCGTATGGCCTTGGAAATGGGCGCCAAGGAAAAAGCGCTGGCAGAGCAAGCTGCTGCGCCTTTGGCTCAGGCTAACCAGGCGGCACAAAACGCTAGTCAAAGCATGCTCGCAAGCCAGCTGGTGCAGGATGAAGTGCCGATAGAAGGCGATGCATTGGAGTTGCCGGAATTACAGCTTGAGGCGCTGACCGGCAAAAGCCTTGAAGCGCTCAAGGATGGCATGGCCAATAACACGCCGGAAAACTTTGTCAGCAAGCTCAGCGCGCTGAGCCAGGCCATCGGCCAACAAAGCCCGCTGTCAGCTAGAGCCCCTGTGGTGGTCGGTCAGCCAGTACCTATGCAACAGGGTGGGTGGAGTGAGGCGGTAGTCGATCGGGTGATGGTGATGTCCAGCCAGAACCTAAAATCGGCTGAGATCCAACTCGATCCTGCCGAGCTGGGACGTCTGGAAGTGCGTATCAGCGTCAATCAGGAACAGAGCCAGGTTACCTTCGCCAGCCCTCACGCAGGGGTACGTGAGGCGCTGGACTCACAGATGCACCGCCTGCGTGAGATGTTCGCCCAGCAGGGGATGAACCTGTTGGACGTTAACGTCTCCGATCAGTCGCTTAGTCGCGGTTGGCAGGGGCAAGGGCAAGATGGAGAGGGGGGTAGAGGTCGTGGTGATGCCGCTGGTGAGGTGCTGGGCAGCGATGAGGCGCAGCACTTGAGTGCTGTCGAAGCCGCCCGCGCTAACACTGGCAGTGTCCGTGGCTTGGTTGATTACTACGCATAAGAATCCATTCAAAGGCTAGCGAGCTAGAGCCATGCAAGGCGCTACGTAGTAACAGCCTTCGGCTGGTCAAAGCAGGTGAGGGGCGGAGTGTACGACTGTACATGAGCACTACTCGTTTCACTCGCCCTTCGGGTCGCGCTGAAGCGCGTTAGCCGAAAAGCGGCTTGCCGAGCCTGCTTTTAACGCAGCAGGGCCGACGCGCAGCTGGCTTTGATTGGGTTCTGAAGCGCTTGCTGCTGTAGTTGCATGCCCCACTGATCTAAACTGCATTTCGCCCGACTCCCATTGCGTGGGAGTCGGGCGATTTTGTTTAGGGCGTGCTTTACCTGATGCCTTGGTTCAACACGCTTCAGGTGTTGAACCGCCCATATTGAGCAGGCTTGTTAATAGACTGGCATAACACTTGCTCTTAACCCTTTGAAAACGGATAAAACTCCGAATAACGACGGATTATTGGCATGGCTAAGAAAGAAGCAGCACAAGCGCCGGAAAATGCCGAGGCAAAACCCGCTGGCAAAATGAAGTTGATCATCATCATCGTGATTGCCGTGTTGCTGGCTGTAGGCCTTTCTGTGGGGGGCACCTTGTTCTTTCTGGGCAAGAAAGATGCGGGTGCCGATGAGGCCAAGGCTGAGGCCAGCGCCGAGCCTGCAGTGCCAGTCAAGCAGCCGGCTATTTATGAAGAGCTCTCGCCGGCATTCGTGGTGAATTTCAATCATCAGGGACGTGCCCGTTATATGCAGGTCAGTGTGGCCCTGATGACTCGCGATCAGGCGGCCCTGGATGCGCTCAAAGTGCACATGCCGGTGTTGCGTAATCGCTTAGTGATGTTGTTTTCCGGTCAGGATTTTGCGTCTCTGATCACCCCGGTAGGCAAGGAAATGCTGCGTCAACAGGCGACCGCCAGCGTGCAGGAACTGGCCGAGAAAGAAACCGGCAAGGTCACGATCGAGCAAGTGCTGTTCACCAACCTCGTGTTGCAGTAATCAGGAGCGGTATATGGCTGTGCAAGACCTGCTTTCCCAGGACGAGATCGATGCCCTGCTGCATGGCGTCGATGACGGTCTGGTTGAAACCGAGGACGAAGCCGAACCGGGAAGTGTCAAACAATATGACCTGACCAGCCAGGACCGGATTGTCCGTGGCCGCATGCCGACGCTTGAAATGATCAACGAGCGTTTTGCCCGCTACACCCGCATCAGCATGTTTAACCTGCTGCGCCGCTCCGCCGATGTGGCTGTGGGTGGTGTACAGGTGATGAAATTTGGTGAGTACGTGCACTCGCTGTACGTGCCGACCAGTCTTAATCTGGTGAAAATGAAGCCGTTGCGCGGCACGGGATTGTTTATCCTCGATGCCAAGCTGGTGTTCAAACTGGTGGACAACTTCTTTGGTGGCGATGGCCGTCACGCCAAGATCGAGGGGCGTGAATTCACCCCGACCGAGCTGCGTGTGGTGCGCATGGTGCTGGATCAGGCTTTTATCGACCTCAAAGAGGCCTGGCACGCGGTGATGGATATCAATTTCGAGTACGTAAACTCGGAAGTGAACCCGGCGCTGGCCAATATCGTCAGTCCCAGTGAAGTGATTGTGGTGTCGACCTTCCATATTGAACTGGACGGTGGTGGCGGCGACCTGCACATCACCATGCCCTATTCGATGATCGAACCGATTCGCGAGATGCTCGATGCGGGTTTCCAGTCCGACGTCGACGATCAGGACGAGCGCTGGGTCAAGGCGCTGCGCGAAGACATTCTCGGCGTCAGCATACCGCTGGGGGCGACTGTTGCCCGTCGTCAGCTCAAACTGCGCGACATTTTGCATATGCAACCCGGTGATGTGATACCGGTGGATCTGCCGGAAAGCGTGGTCCTGTGCGCCAACGGCGTGCCCTCATTCAAGGTCAAGGTGGGTGCGCACAAAGGTAAACTGGCTTTGCAGGTGCTTGGCCCCATTGAGCGTAACCGCTAATTCCCCTATTCAACGCCAGCCGAGGAAAAACGATGGCAGACGAAAACGAAAATGTAGACGAAGGCGAAGAGGCATCCTCCCCTGAGGAGCAAGCGCTGGCCGATGAGTGGGCGGCGGCATTGTCTGAGTCCGGAGATGCCGGGCAGGACGATATCGACGCGATGCTCGCTGCCAGCGATCCTGGTCCGGCAGCTCCGCGGGCGCCGATGGAAGAGTTCGCCAGTGCTCCGAAGATGAACTTGCCGGTTAACCTGGACGGGCCGAACCTGGATGTGATCCTGGATATCCCGGTGTCGATCTCCATGGAGGTCGGTAGCACCGACATCACCATTCGCAACCTGTTGCAGCTCAATCAAGGCTCGGTCGTTGAGTTGGATCGCCTGGCTGGCGAGCCGCTGGATGTGTTGGTCAACGGCACGTTGATTGCCCACGGTGAGGTGGTGGTGGTGAATGAAAAGTTCGGCATTCGCCTGACCGACGTGATCAGCCCAAGTGAACGCATCAAGAAGCTGCGCTAACCATGCATAAAATTCTTCTGCTGGGCCTGACGTTACCCCTGGCGGCTACTGCCGCCGAGCCTGCGGTGCAAACAGCTGTACCGCTTGCCGGAGCCGGCATGGGCGGGCAAGTGGTGCAGTTGCTGCTGGGTTTGTTGCTGGTGATCGGGTTGATCTTTTTGCTGGCATGGCTGATGCGCCGTGTGCAGCAGATCGTGCCGCGTGGTGGGCAGGTGATTAAGGTGGTGGCTACCCAGGCCTTGGGGCCACGTGATCGGCTGGTGCTGGTGCAGGTGGGCAGCGAGCAGGTGTTACTGGGGCTGACGCCGGGCACCATCACCTCGTTGCACGTGATGAAGGAAGCGGTGCATTTAGCCGATGCCGAGCCAGCCTCGACCGAGTTCGCCCAGCGCTTGATGGAGTTGTTGGGCAAGGATCAGAAGGACAAGTCTTGATGCTGCGTTTGTTGCTGGTACTGATTTTTAGCCTGGGGGCTTCGCTTGCGTTCGCCGCAGATCCGCCGACTGCCAGCACCTTGATTCAGTCGGGCAGCAACCCTCTGTCGATTCCGGCTATTACCCTGAGTACCGATACCGAGGGGCAGCAGGAGTATTCGGTCAGCCTGCAAATTCTGCTGATCATGACGGCGCTGAGCTTTATTCCCGCGTTCGTCATGCTAATGACCAGTTTTACTAGGATCATCATCGTCTTCTCGATTTTGCGTCAGGCCCTGGGCCTACAGCAGACGCCCTCGAATCAAATTCTGGTGGGGCTGGCGCTGTTTTTGACCATGTTCATCATGGCGCCGGTATTTGATCAGATTAATCGCGAGGCTTTGCAGCCTTACCTGAGCGAGCAAATGACGGCTCAGGATGCGATTCTCAAGGCCGAAGGGCCAATCAAGAACTTCATGCTGTCACAGACCCGTGAAAGTGATCTGGAACTGTTTGTGCGACTGTCCAAGCGCACCGACATTGCCACCCCAGATGATGCGCCGCTGACCATTCTGGTTCCGGCGTTTGTCACCTCCGAGCTGAAAACTGCCTTCCAGATCGGGTTTATGATCTTTATCCCGTTCCTGATTATCGACATGGTTGTGGCCAGTATCCTTATGGCTATGGGCATGATGATGCTTTCCCCGCTGATCATTTCCCTGCCATTTAAGATCATGCTGTTTGTCTTGATCGATGGTTGGGCGCTGATCATGGGCACCTTGGCCGCTAGCTTCGGAGGCACCTAGCTATGACTCCCGAAGTGGCGGTGGATATTGTGCGCGGGGCCTTGTGGCTGACCGCCAGTATCGTAGCGATTCTGGTTGTGCCGAGCCTGATCGTTGGTTTGTTGGTGGCGATGTTTCAGGCCGCAACGCAGATTAACGAGCAGACCCTGAGTTTTCTGCCCAGGCTACTGGTTATTCTTCTGGTGCTGATATTTGCTGGGCCCTGGCTGGTGCGTCAGCTGATGGAATACACCGAGAACCTGATTATGAACATTCCGATGCTGATCGGCTGACATGCTCGAGCTAAGCAACGAGCAGATCGGTGCTTGGGTGGGCAGCTTTTTGCTGCCGCTGTTTCGCATTGCCGCAATGTTGATGTTTATGCCGATCATCGGCACCCAGCTGGTGTCAGCGCGGGTGCGTCTGTACCTATCTCTGGCCATCTGCTTGGCGATTATGCCGACTTTGCCGCCAATGCCGGTCGTTGATGCAATCAATCTGCAGGCCTTTATCTGGATCGCTCAGGAGATCTTGATCGGTGTGATGCTGGGTTTTGTCTTGCAACTGCTGTTTCAGGTATTTGCGATTGCGGGGCAGATTGTGGCCATGCAGATGGGCTTGGGTTTTGCCTCGATGGTCGACCCGGCCAATGGTATTTCGGTGCCGGTCATCGGTCAGGTGTTTATGATCTTGGTGACCCTGCTATTTCTGGCCATGAATGCCCATTTGGTGGTGTTCGAAGTGCTCGCCGAAAGCTTCTTCACGCTGCCGGTCGGTGGTGGTTTTCTGGTGGAAAACTACTGGGAGATTGCCAATAAATTGAGCTGGGTGCTGGGTGCTGCCTTACTTCTGGTGTTGCCGGCAGTTACCGCGCTGTTGGTGGTCAACCTGGCGTTCGGGGTAATGACCCGCGCTGCGCCGCAGCTGAATATCTTCTCCATTGGCTTTCCATTGACGTTGGTATTGGGCCTGGTGATTGTCTGGATCGGCATGGCCGACATCTTGGCGCAGTACCAGGTATTCGCCACTGAGGCCTTAGAGTTTCTTCGTGAAATGGCGAGAGCGAGCTAATTCGTGGCCGAATCCGAGAGCGGTGCCGATAAAAGCGAGGAACCCACAGACAAACGGGTGCGTGAGTCGCGTGAGAAGGGTCAGATTGCCCGCTCTAAAGAGCTCAACACCCTAGCGGTTACCCTGGGCGGTTTCGGCGGTCTACTGGCGTTTGGCGGCAGCATGGGCAATGCCATGCTGGACATCATGCGTGGCAATTTTTCTCTGCCACGTGACGTGGTCATGGATGAGCGCAGCATGGGGCTGTGGTTGGCTGCTTCCGGGGAGATTGCCCTGGAGGCGCTGTTTCCATTGTTTATGCTGCTGTTGATTGCATCCATCCTGGGGCCGATTTCTCTTGGGGGCTGGCTGTTTTCTGCTGAGGCCATGGCCCCTAAGGCCAGCCGGATGAACCCATTGGCGGGGCTCAAGCGGATGTTTTCCGTGCAGGCGCTGGTCGAGCTGCTTAAAGCCTTGGCTAAATTCACCTTGATTCTGCTGGTGGGGGTCACCGTGTTGTCGGCCTGGCAGGATGACTTGTTGGCGATTGTGCATGAGCCGCTCGAGTCGGCCATCTTGCACTCGGCGACAGTGGTGGGGTGGAGCGCGTTATGGATGTCGTGCGGGTTGATTCTGATCGCCGCCGTGGATGTGCCCTTTCAGCTCTGGAGCAGCAAACAGAAGCTGATGATGACCAAGCAGGAAGTACGCGACGAGTACAAGGACAGCGAGGGTAAGCCGGAGGTTAAGCAGCGTATTCGCCAGTTGCAACGTGACATGGCGGAGCGCCGCATGATGCAGTCGGTGCCGGACGCCGATGTGGTGATCACCAACCCGACGCACTTTGCCGTGGCCTTAAAGTACGATCCAGCCAAGGGCAATGCTCCGGTGCTGTTGGCCAAAGGGGGTGACTTCACTGCCTTGAAAATTCGCGAAATCGCCAACGAGCACAAAGTCATGGTGCTGGAATCGCCAGCGCTGGCGCGGGCGGTGTTCTATTCCACTGAGCTTGATCAGGAAATCCCGGCAGGGCTGTATCTGGCCATCGCCCAAGTGCTGGCTTACGTCTATCAGTTGCGCCAATACCAGGCGGGTAAGGGCAAGCGTCCCGGGCCGCTACCGGATGTGCCAATACCGCCGGATTTACGTCGCGACGACTGATTGCGGCGAGTGTGAGTGCGACCTGGGCCGCGGGTTGCGGCGCCCTGAGCAAGTTGGACAGCTTCTTGCAAAACCCTCCCAAAGGCGCGCTCGGCGTCAAAAGATTGAATTGGCTGGGGTAGTGGTGTGGCAATAGATCGCTCACAAATGATCGGTGATGTGCGCAGCAACCTGTCGGGGTTAAAGCAGGGGAATCTGGGCATCCCGCTGATGCTGCTGGTCATGCTCGGCATGGTCATGCTGCCGATTCCGCCGTTTCTCCTCGATGTGCTGTTCACCTTCAGTATTGCCCTGTCGATCGTGGTGTTGCTGGTGGCGATCTACGCCTTGCGTCCACTGGATTTTGCGGTATTCCCGACCATTCTGCTGGCAGCAACCTTGCTGCGTCTGGCGCTCAACGTCGCCTCGACGCGGGTGGTGCTGCTCAATGGTCAGGATGGCCATGATGCCGCGGGTAAAGTGATCCAGGCCTTCGGTGAGGTGGTGATCGGCGGTAACTACGTGGTCGGTATCGTGGTGTTCGCCATTTTGATGATCATCAACTTCGTGGTGGTCACCAAGGGTGCTGGGCGTATCTCCGAAGTCAGCGCGCGCTTTACCCTGGATGCCATGCCGGGTAAGCAGATGGCGATTGATGCTGACCTCAATGCCGGTTTGATCGATCAGGTTGAAGCGAAGAAGCGCCGCTCCGAAGTGTCTCAGGAGGCGGATTTCTACGGTTCCATGGACGGTGCTAGCAAATTTGTGCGCGGCGATGCGATTGCCGGCCTGCTGATTCTGTTTATCAACCTGATCGGCGGCATCGCCATCGGGATCTTCCAGCATGACCTGAGTTTTGCCGACGCCGGGCGTATCTATACCCTGCTGACCATTGGTGATGGTCTGGTGGCGCAAATTCCTTCGCTGTTGCTGTCGACTGCGGCGGCGATCATGGTCACCCGGGTTTCCAGCTCTGAAGACATGGGCGCGCAGGTCAACCGGCAGATGTTCGCCTCGCCGCGTGCGTTGGCCGTGACGGCGTCCGTGATGATCGCCATGGGGCTGGTGCCGGGCATGCCACATTTTTCCTTTATCAGCCTGGGGCTGGTAGCGGCGGGCGCTGCTTATTGGATCGCCAATAAGCAGCGCACGACGAAAGAGAGTGAGATCAAAGAAGTGCAGCGTCAGCAGGACTTGCTGCCATCGCAGAAGGCTCAGGAGGTCAAGGAGCTGGGTTGGGACGACGTGACCCCAGTGGATATGGTCGGCCTAGAAGTGGGCTATCGGCTGATACCGTTGGTCGACCGTAACCAAGGTGGGCAGTTGCTGGCGCGGATCAAGGGCGTGCGCAAGAAGCTCTCTCAGGAAATGGGGTTTCTCATGCCCTCGGTGCATATTCGCGACAACCTCGACTTGCAGCCCAATGCCTATCGCTTGACTCTAATGGGCGTCAGCGTGGCTGAGGCTGAAGTGCATCCGGACCGCGAGCTGGCGATCAATCCGGGGCAGGTGTTCGGTCCGCTCAACGGTATCGCCGCCAAAGACCCGGCATTTGGTCTGGAGGCGGTGTGGATCGACCCGAGCCAGCGCGATCAGGCGCAGTCTCTGGGCTACACCGTGGTGGATGCCAGCACCGTGGTCGCCACCCACCTCAACCAAGTGTTGCACAAGCATGCCCACGAGCTGCTCGGGCATGAGGAAGTGCAGCAGTTGACGCAGTTGCTGGCCAAGAGCTCGCCCAAGTTGGCCGAGGAGCTGGTGCCGGGCATGATTTCTCTGTCGACCCTGCTCAAGGTGCTACAGAGCCTGCTGCAAGAGCAGGTGCCGGTGCGTGATATCCGCACCATCGCCGAAGCCATCGCCAATGTCGCAGTGAAGAGTCAAGATCCCGCCGCGATGGTGGCAGTGGTGCGGGTCGCGTTGGCCCGTGCAATCGTGCAGAGCATTGTGGGACTAGAGCTGGAGCTGCCTGTGATCACCCTGGAGCCCAGGTTGGAACAGATATTGCTCAATAGTATTCAGAAGGCCGGTCAAGGCTCCGAGGAGGGCATCCTCCTGGAGCCGGGCATGGCTGAGAAGCTGCAGCGTTCCCTGGTGGAAGCGGCGCAGCGCCAGGAGATGCTCGGCAAGCCAGTGATTCTGCTGGTGGCCGGTCCGGTCCGGGCGATGCTCTCGCGATTCGCGCGGCTGGCGGTTCCGAGTATCCATGTACTGGCATACCAGGAAATTCCGGATAACAAGCAAGTCACCATCGTTGCGACGGTGGGGCAGAACTAACCGAGGTTACAGGCCATGCAGGTCAAACGCTTTTTCGCCGCCGATATGCGCACTGCCATGAAGTTGGTACGTGATGAGCTGGGTGCCGATGCCTCGATCATCGGCAATCGCCGGGTTGCCGGTGGTGTCGAGTTGACTGCCGCGCTGGATTATCAGGTGCCCGCCGCGCCCGCTCGTCAACCCAATCCTGCGCTGGAAGCCGAGTTGCGCAAGACCCAAGCGAAAATTGCCACGGCTCAGGCTGAGCTAACCACGCGCACTCAGCTCGATGCCGGCAAAGACCGCCAGCTGTTTGGCGCGGCTGCAAGCATGCCAACCGATAGCCTGGCTGATGCTCTGCGTCCAGCGCGCACGCCCTCTGCTGGCAGTGATCAAGGCGCCCTAGATGCCATGCGCTTTGAACTGCATGGTCTGCGCGAGTTGATTGAAGTGCAGCTGGGCTCGATTGCCTGGGGCCAGCTGCAGAGCCGCCGTCCGCAGCAAGCCAATCTATGGCGCCGCCTGCAGCGGATGGGCTTGTCGGCCGAGCTGTCCAAAGCGCTACTTGAGCGTGTCGCCAATATTGCTGAGCCGCGTCAGGCCTGGCGCATGCTGTTGGCACATTTGGCCCATGCGATCAAGACACCGAAGCAGGAACCGATGGAAGAGGGCGGCGTAATCGCCTTGGTCGGCCCGGCAGGTATGGGCAAGACCACCACGCTGGCCAAGCTGGCCGCACGCTATGTACTCAAGTACGGCGCGCAGCATATCGCTCTTATCAGCTTGGACAGTTACCGAATCGGCGCCCAGGAGCAACTCAAAACCCTGGGGCGCATTCTTAATGTCCCGGTAACCCTGGTCGATCCTGGGCAGTCACTCACTCAGGCTTTGGCTCCGCTGGCGCGTAAGCGTGTAGTGTTGATTGACACCGCGGGCTTACCTGCCAATGACCCAGCCCTGCGCATGCAGCTGGAAACGCTGGCCAGTCGTGGCGTCAACGCAAAAAATTATCTGGTCATGGCGGCCACCAGTCAGGGTCAAGTGCTGAAAGCCGCCTACCATAGTTATAAGCGCTGCGGCTTGGTGGGCTGTATCGTCACCAAGGCAGATGAAGCCACCAGCCTGGGTGAGGTTTTAGGACTGGCTATTAGCCAGCGTCTACCGGTAGCCTATCTCGCTGATGGGCCACGTATTCCTGATGATCTGCAGATTCCACGCAGCCATCAGCTGGTCAGCCGAGCCGTAGGGCTGCAGGCGACCCAAGATCCAAGCGAGGATACGATGGCGGAGATGTTTGCCGGCCTATACCAGCAACCCACACGACGCGTCAGTTAAGCGCCAGGGCGTTGGCATTTGAACCGTACTTAGCCGGCTAAGTGGCTCCAGTCGAAGTTAGACAAGGTGTTAGAAATTATGGGTATGCATCCCGTACAGGTGATTGCGGTGACCGGCGGCAAAGGTGGCGTCGGTAAAACGAACGTCTCGGTGAACCTGGCTTTGGCCTTGGCTGACCTGGGGCGTCGCGTCATGCTGATGGACGCTGACCTTGGCTTGGCCAACGTCGATGTGTTGCTGGGTCTGAGCGCCAAACGCACGTTAGAAGATGTCATCAGTGGCGAGTGCGAGCTGCGTGAAGTGTTACTGCAGGGGCCGGGCGGCATTCGTATCGTGCCAGCCGCGTCTGGTATTCAGAGCATGGTGCAGCTCTCGCCCATGCAGCATGCTGGTTTAATCCAGGCCTTCAGCGATATCAGTGACAACCTCGATGTGCTGATCATCGACACTGCAGCCGGTATTGGTGATGGCGTCGTCAGCTTCGTGCGTGCCGCCCAGGAAGTCCTGGTGGTGGTCTGCGATGAGCCCACCTCCATCACCGACGCCTACGCCCTGATCAAACTGCTAAACCGCGATCACGGCATGAATCGTTTCCGGGTTTTGGCCAATATGGCCCACAGCCCGCAGGAAGGTCGTAACCTCTTTGCTAAGCTGACTAAAGTCACTGACCGTTTTCTTGACGTTGCCTTGCAGTATGTTGGTGCAGTGCCGTATGACGAGTCAGTACGCAAGGCCGTGCAGAAGCAGCGCGCGGTTTACGAGGCCTTCCCGCGTTCGAAGTGCGCGCTGGCGTTCAAAGCGATAGCCCAGAAAGTCGATGCCTGGCCGTTACCGGCCAACCCGCGCGGTCATTTGGAGTTTTTCGTTGAGCGCCTGGTGCAGCAACCGATCGCAGACACGGCTATATGACATCAGCCTCTGGATTCCGTATGTATAGCAAGGCGCAGGCGCAGGATTCCCAGCACCAGTTGATCGAGCGCTATGCGCCCTTGGTCAAACGCATTGCCTATCACCTGTTGGCGCGTTTGCCGGCCAATGTTCAGGTCGACGATTTAATCCAGGCCGGGATGATCGGTCTGCTCGAAGCGTCAAAAAAATACGACTCCAGTAAAGGTGCCAGTTTCGAGACATTCGCCGGTATTCGCATCCGCGGTTCCATGCTCGATGAGGTGCGCAAAGGCGACTGGGCGCCGCGTTCTGTGCATCGCAATAGCCGTATGGTCAGTGACGCGATTAGAAAAATAGAGGCCATAACCGGCAGAGACGCTAAAGATCAAGAGGTTGCGGCCGAACTCCAATTGAGTCTCGAGGATTACTACGGCATTCTTGGCGATACTTTAGGCAGCCGCCTGTTCAGCTTTGACGACCTTTTGCAGGACGGCGAGCACGGCGGGCTGAATGAAGACGCTGGCAGCAACCACCTCGAACCTTCTCGTGATCTGGAAGATGAACGCTTTCAGGTGGCCTTGGCCGATGCCATCGCCAACCTGCCAGAGCGCGAGCGTCTGGTGTTAGCGCTATATTACGATGAAGAATTGAACCTTAAAGAGATCGGCGCAGTGTTGGGGGTTAGCGAATCGCGCGTAAGCCAACTACACAGTCAGTGTGCCGCTCGTTTACGCGCTCGTTTGGGCGAGTGGCGCGCACATTGAACGGCATTCGCTAACGTTGGGCCGGTTTCACGATTAAAGGCGCACACAGGTTGCTGGGTGCGTTTGGGACTGTACGGAGGTCGACTTGGACAAGAACATGAAAATCCTCATCGTTGATGACTTTTCAACGATGCGACGGATCATCAAGAACCTCCTGCGTGACTTGGGGTTCACCAACACTGCGGAAGCCGATGATGGCGTCACCGCACTGCCCATGCTGCAAAGCGGCAGTTTCGATTTTCTGGTGACTGACTGGAATATGCCAGGCATGACCGGTATCGATCTGCTGCGCGCGGTGCGTGCAGATGAGCGCCTGAAAACGCTGCCGGTATTGATGGTGACGGCAGAAGCCAAGCGCGATCAGATCATCGAAGCAGCTCAGGCGGGGGTTAACGGTTATGTCGTAAAGCCGTTTACTGCCCAAGTGCTGAAAGAAAAGATTGAAAAGATCTTCGAGCGAGTCAACGGCTGATGTTTGCCATGAGGGTGCTATGGAACATAAAGATTCCGTTCAGGGTGACCTTGAGTCGACTCTGAAACACAACGCTCGCCAACTGGTAGACAGCCTGGAACAAGGCAACTTTGGTGAAGCAGTCGGCTTGATTCATGAGCTAAACAAAGCGCGTGACCGGGGCCTGTATCACGAAGTTGGCAAGCTGACCCGTGAGCTGCACAACGCTATCGTCAATTTCCAACTCGACCCTCGTGTGCCTCACGCCACCGAGGTCTCGCAAATTACTGATGCCACAGAGCGCCTCAATTACGTGGTGACGATGACCGAGAAAGCGGCCAATCGGACCATGGACCTGGTCGAGCAAAGCGCGCCAATGGTGAACGATATCAGCCATGAGGCGCACAGCCTGAGCGTTGACTGGGGGCGCTTTATGCGCCGCGAGATGAGCGCCGATGGTTTTCGCGAGCTGGCCAAGCGTGTTGAGCTTTTCCTGGCCAACAGTGAGCGCGACGGAGCGAAAATTTCCGGGCACCTCAACGATATTCTGTTGGCCCAGGATTATCAGGACTTGACCGGCCAGGTGATCAAGCGTGTGACTCAACTGGTGACCGAAGTTGAGAGCAACCTTGTGAAACTGATGCTAATGGCCAGTCAGGTGGATCAGTTTGCGGGCATTGAGCACAACCACGACATGCTGCGCGCTGAACAAGAAAAACAAAAAGAGCCTTCGCATGGTGAAGGTCCGCAGATTCATGCCGATAAGCGTGAAGACGTCGCATCCAATCAGGATGATGTCGACGACCTGCTTTCCAGCCTGGGATTTTAGGAGCACGTCTTATGAGCTTCGGCGCCGATGAAGAAATCCTCCAGGACTTCCTGGTAGAGGCCGGCGAGATTCTTGAACTATTGTCCGAGCAGCTGGTAGAGCTGGAAAGTCGCCCGGATGACATGAATCTGCTCAACGCTATTTTTCGCGGGTTTCATACCGTCAAAGGTGGTGCCGGTTTCCTCCAGCTCAACGAGCTGGTGGAATGCTGCCATATTGCAGAAAACGTCTTCGACATCCTGCGTAAGGGTGAGCGGCGCGTCGACTCCGAGTTGATGGATGTGGTGCTTGAAGCACTGGATGCCGTCAACAGCATGTTTACCGAGGTGCGTGAGCGTACCGAGCTGACTCCGGCCACACCTGAGTTGCTGGCTGCTTTGGCGCGCCTGGCTGAGCCGGCGGGTGCTGTTGAGGCCGTGCCGGTTGAACAGCCCGCTGAAGCCGAGCCTGAGCCCGCTACAGGTGATATCACCGACACTGAGTTTGAGCACTTGCTTGGTGCCTTGGATCAATCGCCTGCGCCAGCGTCTAGTGCTGCAAGCAGCGATGAAATCACCGATGACGAATTTGAGTCGCTGCTTGACCAATTGCATGGCAAAGGTCAGTTCGCCGCCGCTGAAGTTGCTGCGGCACCTGTGGCCTCTGCGCCTGCGCCAGCTGCGGGCAATGAAATTACCGATGACGAATTCGAATCGCTGCTCGATCAATTGCACGGCAAAGGTCAGTTTGCACCTCCGCCTATCTCGGCACCGGCTGCACCGCCCGTCAAGACTGAGTCTGCCGCCGCGCCGAGTGGTGACATTACCGACGATGAGTTCGAAGCCTTACTTGATCAGCTGCATGGCAAGGGCAAGTTTGTTGAGCCTGAAGCAATCAAACCTGCTGCGCCTGCGCCGGCTGCCACGCCTGTGGAGCCGGCTAAAGTTGCAGCCAAGCCTGTAGCAAAACCTGCTGCCAAACCTGAGCCGGCCAAGACGCCGAGCGCTGTGCCTGCAGCAGAAAAGGCTGCGCCGCCCAGCGAAGCAGAAACCACTGTGCGGGTCGATACTGCGCGGCTGGATGAAATCATGAACATGGTTGGCGAGTTGGTGTTGGTGCGCAATCGCCTAGTGCGCTTGGGTTCAAGCAGCGCTGACGAGGCTATGTCCAAAGCCGTGTCCAACTTGGATGTGGTGACAGCCGATCTGCAGACGGCGGTGATGAAAACCCGTATGCAGCCGATCAAAAAGGTTTTTGGACGCTTCCCCCGGCTGGTTCGCGACCTGGCGCGTCAGCTTAAGAAAGAGATCAATCTGGAACTGGTTGGCGAAGAAACCGACCTCGACAAGAACCTGGTCGAGGCGTTGGCCGATCCGTTGGTGCACTTGGTGCGCAACGCGGTAGACCACGGTATTGAAATGCCAGAGGAGCGTGAGGCCTCGGGCAAGTCACGCGGCGGTAAGGTAATACTGTCCGCCGAGCAGGAGGGCGATCATATCCTGCTGTCCATTTCCGATGACGGCAAAGGCATGGATGCCGATCAGCTACGTGCCAAAGCCGTAGAAAAAGGCTTGCTGGACAAAGATGCGGCCGATCGTCTCAACGAGTTCGAATGCTACAACCTGATCTTCGCCCCCGGCTTCTCGACCAAAACCGAAATCTCCGATGTGTCCGGTCGCGGTGTGGGCATGGACGTGGTGAAGACCAAGATTTCCCAGCTCAACGGCACGGTCAACGTGTTCTCGGTCAAAGGGCAGGGGTCGAAGATCGTTATCAAGGTTCCGCTGACCTTGGCCATTATGCCGACGCTGATGGTGATGCTGGCGAATCAGGCATTCGCCTTCCCACTGGTCAACGTTAACGAAATCTTCCACCTCGATCTGTCGCGCACCAATGTGGTCGATGGACAGGAAGTGGTGATTGTGCGCGATAAAGCCTTGCCGCTGTTCTACCTCAAGCGCTGGCTGATTGGTAATGCTGCTCATGTCGAGCAAGGTGAAGGCCATGTGGTGATTCTGACCGTTGGCAGTCAGCGCATCGGCTTCGTGGTCGACCAATTGGTAGGCCAAGAAGAAGTGGTGATCAAGCCACTGGGCAAAATGCTGCAGGGCACGCCAGGCATGTCAGGCGCGACCATCACCGGTGACGGCCGTATTGCCTTGATTCTTGACGTGCCGAGCATGCTCAAACGTTACGCGCGGCGTATCTGATTGTTAACGGCGCAGGAGTCTGTTGCGCCGTTTAGGAGTGTTTATGGCAGTTAAGGTGTTGGTGGTTGATGACTCCGGCTTTTTTCGGCGGCGTGTATCGGAAATTCTTTCAGCCGATCCGAATATTCAGGTGATCGGAACTGCCACTAACGGCCGTGAAGCCATCGAGCAAGCGCAGGCGCTCAAGCCCGATGTGATTACCATGGATTACGAAATGCCGATGATGGATGGCATCACGGCTGTGCGTAACATCATGCAGCGCTGCCCGACGCCGGTATTGATGTTCTCTTCACTGACCCATGAGGGCGCTCGGGTTACCCTCGACGCCCTTGAAGCCGGTGCGGTGGATTTTCTGCCAAAGAACTTTGAGGATATTTCGCGTAATCCAGAGCGGGTTAAACAGCTGCTCTGCGAGAAGATCCATACCATCGCCCGCAGTAATCGCCGTAGCCTGAGCCCGCCGCCGGTGTCGGCGGCTGCCACATCGACTGCTGCGCAAGCCAAGCCTGCGGTGCGTCCTGCTACCACCACAACCAGCCCGCCGCCCCGTCCTGCGGGTGTAAGTGCTGCGCCCAAACGCAAGTCCTACAAGCTGGTTGCTATTGGTACCTCCACGGGTGGGCCGGTGGCTTTGCAGCGGGTCTTGACCCAGTTGCCAGCGAATTTCCCTGCACCCATCGTACTGATTCAGCATATGCCAGCCGCTTTTACCAAGGCCTTTGCCGAGCGTCTCGACAAGCTCTGTCAAATCAGCGTCAAGGAAGCCGAAGATGGTGACGTTCTGCGTCCTGGCTGGGCGCTGTTGGCCCCTGGCGGCAAACAAATGATGGTTGATGCGCGTGGTGTGATCAAAATCCTCCCTGGCGATGAGCGGCTGAACTACAAACCCTGCGTCGATATTACCTTCGGCTCGGTCGCCAAGTCCTATGCGGACAAAGTACTGGCCGTGGTGCTGACTGGTATGGGGGCTGATGGCCGTGAAGGTGCGCGCCTGCTCAAGCAAGGTGGTAGTCAGGTGTGGGCGCAAGACGAAGCCAGCTGCGTGATTTATGGCATGCCCATGGCGATCGTCAAAGCCAACTTAGCCGACGCCATCTACCCGCTGGATGATATCGGCAGGCACTTGGTGGAGACCTGCATTTAATGGATGTACTGAGTCTTATTGGGGTCATCCTGGCATTTGTCGCCATCCTCGGCGGCAATTACCTTGAAGGTGGCCATGCTGGCGCTTTGCTCAATGGGCCCGCTGCGTTGATCGTGATTGGCGGCACTTTGGGCGCCGCATTTTTACAGGCGCCGATGCACGTTTTCAAACGGGCTTTGGCCATTATCAGCTGGATCTTTTTTCCGCCGCGGGTTGATCTATTAGGCGGTATTAACCGCGTGGTGGGTTGGAGTATGACCGCGCGCAAAGAGGGCTTGCTGGGCCTTGAGGCCGTGGCAGATGTTGAAGCTGACCCGTATGCCCGCAAAGGCTTGCAGCTATTGGTCGATGGCGCAGAGCCAGAAGCCATTCGCAGTATTCTCGAAGTGGATCTGTACACCCAGGAAGGCCGCGATATTCAGGCTGCCAAAGTGTTTGAAAGCATGGGTGGCTACGCACCGACTATTGGCATTATCGGTGCTGTCATGGGCCTGATTCATGTGATGGGCAATCTCGCCGATCCAAGCATGCTCGGCAGCGGAATTGCCGTCGCGTTCGTCGCGACTATCTACGGCGTGGGTTTTGCCAACCTGCTGCTGCTGCCTATTGGCAACAAGCTCAAGGCCATCGCCCAGCGTCAGTCGCGTTATCGCGAGATGCTGCTCGAAGGCATCCTGTCGATTGCCGAGGGTGAGAACCCGCGCTCCATCGAATTAAAGCTGCAAGGCTTTATGGACTGATGGGGACACCGTATGGCCCGCCGGCGACATCAAGAAGAACATGAGAACCACGAGCGTTGGTTAGTTTCCTATGCGGACTTCATCACCTTGCTGTTCGCGTTTTTCGTGGTGATGTATTCGATCTCGTCGATCAATGAAGGTAAGTACAAAATTCTTTCGGACAGCCTGACGGGCGTGTTCAATCAGCCTGATCGGGCCATAAAGCCGATTCCGGTCGGCGATGAACGACCGCGCACCACTGAGCCAGATCGTTCACTGGTGGATGAGGAAAGCACGCTGTCTGCTGCGGACTCACTGGAAAGCATCGCTAACAGTGTGCGTGAAGCATTCGGTGATTTGATTCAGGCCGAACAGCTCAAGGTCAGTGGCAATGAGCTGTGGATTGAAATTGAACTTAGCTCCAGTTTGCTGTTTACCAGCGGCGATGCCATACCCAACAATGCGGCCTTCGATATCATCGAGAAAATAGCCAGAATTCTGGCGCCCTACGAAAATCCGGTTCACGTGGAAGGTTTCACCGATAACCTGCCGATCCAAACTGCGCAATTTCCGACCAACTGGGAGCTTTCTACCGCGCGAGCTGCCAGTATTGTGCGGATGCTAGCGATCGAAGGTGTCAAGCCGAGTCGGTTGGCCGCAGTGGGTTATGGTGAGTTTCAGCCCATTGCCGATAACACCACAGCAGAGGGGCGTGGCCGCAACCGCCGGGTGGTGTTAGTGATCTCACGCAATCTAGATATACGTCGCAGTGTCAGCGGTGTGGGCAGTGCCAATGCTAAACCCGATGCGGCCCTGCAACGAGCTGGCACGCAACCTGCAAAAACTCCGGCAGCGCCGGCCCCGCAAGCGGGTGCCGTCAATCCCCCGTCGCCAGCCCCATAAGGGCGGCACACATTCTCGGTCAGACTGCAGCTGTACCGGGAGGATGATTACGATGAGAGTCTGGGCAGTAGCCAATCAAAAAGGTGGAGTCGGCAAGACCACCACATCAATCGCGCTAGCAGGCCTGTTGGCCGATGCTGGTAAGCGCGTGGTGGTTGTCGACCTCGATCCCCATGGGTCGATGACCAGTTATTTCGGGCACGACCCCGACAGCCTGGAGCACAGCAGCTTTGACCTGTTTCAGCATAAGGGCAGCGTGCCGCGCGGCTTGCCCAAGCAGCTCCTGCTGCCTACCAGCGATGAGCGTATTTCCCTATTGCCTTCCAGCACTGCGCTGGCCACGCTAGAGCGTCAGTCGCCTGGGCAGAGCGGCCTGGGTTTGGTGATTGCCAAGAGCTTGGCGCAGCTCTGGCAGGATTTTGATCATGCCGTAATCGATAGTCCGCCCTTGTTGGGCGTGCTTATGGTCAATGCCTTGGCGGCCTGTCAGCAGTTGGTAATCCCGGTACAGACCGAGTTTCTCGCGGTAAAAGGTCTTGAGCGGATGGTCAATACCCTTGCGATGATCAATCGCTCGCGGCAGCAGGCATTGCCTTACACCATCGTCCCCACTCTGTTTGATCGCCGTACCCAGGCCTCCATGAGCACGCTGCGGGTGTTGCGTAACAGTTATCCTGAACATCTGTGGCCGGCCTATATTCCCGTCGATACGCGCCTGCGCGATGCTAGCCGGGCGGGGCTTACACCGTCGACGTTCGACAACAATAGTCGGGGTGTCATCGCCTATCGCGCACTGCTCAAACATTTGCTGTCGCAACAGATTGCCGCGCAGGTCGCCTGAGATGAACGGCTATGCTGAAGATATAGGCTCAAGTCTGTCGCTAGCGCGGCCGATAGTCTGTACAGATTGTTATTTCGGGTTGTGTTCATGAGTCGTCCTCTCGTCACCGCTACACGTTCGCAACTGGCTTTGCAGTCCTACCTGGACGGCTTGCTGCAGGAGGCTGCGGTCGAACTTGCTGGTAGCATCACGCTGGATGAGTTTGAGGCGGCGGTGCTTGAGGAGCAGGTGCGCGATGCCCGGGTAATGCCGCAGGTGCAAACCATTGCTGCTAAGCCTTTGGCTGAGCTCGCGCCACGCCCATTGGTGCTGCCAACTATCGAGATGCCGGCGCCGGAAATTGAGGTTCACATCGAACCACCGCAGGTGATTGAAGCGGCAGTGGCGGTCGAGGTAATGCAGCCGGTTCCCCATGTGTTGGTGGTGCCTGAGCCGGTGTTGCAGGGGCGGCCGGAGTGGGCCGAGGGCCCGTTCGAATGCCTGTTGTTTGATGTGGCCGGCCTGACACTGGCAGTGCCGCTTGTGTGTCTGGGTTCGATCTATCCACTGGAGGGCCAGGAGCTCACGCCATTATTTGGCCAGCCAGACTGGTTTCTCGGCATACTGCCCTCTCAGTCGGGCAATCTGAAGGTGCTTGATACCGCGCGCTGGGTTATGCCTGACCGCTATCGTGATGATTTTCGCGAAGGGCTGCAGTATGTGATTTCTGTTCAGGGTTATGAATGGGGGCTGGCGGTGCACCAGGTCAGCCGCTCGATTCGTCTCGACCCTAACGAGGTCAAATGGCGCAGTCAGCGCACGCAGCGTCCGTGGCTGGCGGGTACGGTGATTGAACACATGTGCGCCTTGCTGGATATCGCGTCCTTGGCTGAGCTGATTGCCAGCGGCGCAGCCAAACGTATGGCTGCCAAGCAAGCGCATTGAATAACACCGGGCTGTGCGATGAGCGCAGCTTTGCAACTATAGTAATGACAGCGGGGTATACACCCGCGATCGCCGCCGCGAGCGGTTCATGACGAGGCTAGGGACATGAAGAAAAGTTCTGCACAAGGTTCTGACGATCCGATTCTGCAGTGGGTGACGTTCCGCCTGGACAATGAAACCTATGGCATCAACGTGATGCAGGTTCAAGAAGTCCTGCGCTATACCGAAATTGCTCCTGTGCCGGGTGCTCCGAGCTATGTGCTGGGCATCATCAATCTGCGCGGCAACGTGGTGACCGTGATCGACACGCGCCAGCGGTTTGGGCTCGACTCCACCGAGGTGACCGACAATACCCGTATTGTGATCATCGAGGCCGACAAGCAGGTGGTCGGTATTCTGGTCGACAGCGTGGCTGAGGTGGTTTATCTGCGCCAGTCGGAAGTGGAAACCGCACCGAACGTGGGTAATGACGAATCGGCCAAGTTTATCCAGGGTGTGTGCAACAAGAACGGCGAACTGCTGATTCTGGTTGAGCTGGACAAGATGATGAGCGAAGAAGAGTGGTCCGATCTGGAGAGTATCTAGGTCATGTTCGACGCGCTGCTCATCGCGCTGGCCCTGGTTTGCCTGGGGCTGGTAGGCGCCTGTATCTGGCTGACCAGGCAGTTGCGCGACGCTATAAAGCTGCAAGGCGAGCGTGATGCAGTGCGTGATCGACGACTCAAGGAGCTCAGTCGACGCCTGGATGCCTATCTGACCGGTAGCGTGCAGATGGGTGAGGAGTTGCATGAGTTGAGGCGTGTGGTCGCGCCTTTGCCAGACAAACTCAGTCAGATCGAGCAGCGTGACCCCAGTAGTCTGTCGTTTACCCAGGCTGCGCGTCTGGCGGGTATGGGCGCTAGCGTGGATGACCTCACCCAGTCTTGCGGCCTTAGTAAGGCTGAGGCCGAGCTAGTCAGTAAGATGCAGCAGGCTAAGCTGCAACGGTCCTGACTCTCCTCACCGCCTACTTAATACTCAGTGTGCCGGACCTTCCAGCAAGCGTAGCGGCGGCGTGATGTCGGTGTCGCGTTCACTGCTGGCAGGCGACTTGCCCTTCAAATACCAAGCAAAAGCGATGATTTCCGCGATACAGCGATACAGCTGCTCGGGAATCGCATCGCCCAGCTCCAGGCGCGCGAGCAGGCGTACCAGCTCGGCATTTTCGTAGATCGGCACTTCGTATTCGCGGGCGATGGCGAGGATGGCTTCGGCCAGCTCATCATCGCCTTTAGCGCTGAGCACTGGCGCGCTCTGACCGTCATAGGTAAGTGCGATGGCTTGGCGTGGTGCAGGCTTCTTCATGCGGTTTCATCCACCCAGCGTTGTTCCAGGGTCGTTCGTGGCCCGCGTGGCGGTATGCCTTGGTTGCAAGCGAGTTCGCCAACCAGTACGCCAGTGGCATTGAGGCGTTGGCGCAAATTGTCCAGCTCCGCGTCAATCAGGCTGACGGTGCTGCTGCGTTCAGCCCAGAGCTGACTGGATAGGCGGCCGTGAGCCAGCTGGGCCTGGACTTGCAGTGGGCCCAGTGGCTCAAGATCGAACGCCAGTTCGACTTTCCACAGTGTTTCCTTTTTTTCCTGGTTGTCCGACTTGTTGCTGTCCTCGCGCTGTATTTTTACCTGTAAGGGCACCAACTCTTGCTGGTTGCGCATGGGCAACTCCAGTTGCCAGGTGGTCAGCAGGTTGCCATCTGGGCCGACTTGGCTCTGCGCCAGGCTGGACAGTTGATGGGTTTGCAAGCGCGAGATAGCCGCCGCCGCAAGCTTGAGTAGTGTTTCCAGGTCAGCCTCGCCCTCCATGGCCTGCAGCAGGCGCGAGGGCAGGGGGAAGTTCAGTGCCTGCTGGCGGTGATTGGCTTTGCCAAGACTGCCGAGTAAGTCGCGCGCCAGAGCTGGCATGGCTTGAGCCAGTGCTGAACTGGCATTCGCCGCAGCAAGTGGGGCACTTGCAGGCAGGTTAGGCAGTAGCTGGGTGATCAGGCGCAGCAAGTTGGCTTTCAGGTCCGTCGGCAGGGCTTGGCCTTGTCCGCCGAGCAATTTGCTTTCCAGCACAATGCCGCTGTTTTCCAGGGCCATGGCCAGGCCTTTGGGGCTGCTCAATTGAGTCGCGTCAGGCAGGGCGCCAAACAGCTTGTCGATACTCGTGCGCAAGCCTTCGCTCATTTCTGCATTGCCGCGTAACCCTTGCAGCGCAGTGAACAACCCTTCTAGCGAACCTTGCCGATTGCTTTGACTACCCAGCTGCTGGTTGAGGGCAAGTTGATCCAGGCGGCTGCTCAAGGGCATAAAGTTCAACGTCTGACTGCCTTCCACCTGGGCGCTGAGGAGGCTGCCTAAAGGCAGCGCCAGCGGGGTTTCCAGGGAGAGCTTGCTGCCTGCCAGGGGCGTGTTGAGCAGGCTGACCAGCACTTTGTAGATCACTTGCTGTGCGCGGCCTTGCAGCACTTGTTCGCGGGCGACCACCTTGCCTTGCAGCAGGGTACCCACTGGCAGTTGTTCGAGGTCCAGGCTGGTCAGCGGCTTGTCGCCACCGGCTAGCACGGCAAGCGCCAGGCGTGTTTCCGACAAAGCGGTTACGGTCAGTGTCGTACCCTGGGCCAGCGGGCGAGGGCTGTTGGCCTCAAGGGTGGTTTGGCTGCCGTTGTTGAGGGTCAGTTTGAGCAGCACCTGAAAGCTCTGCGCGACTTCTTTCAGGGCGATGACTTCGGCCTTGGCGGTTTCACCGCTGGCCAACAAGCCCTGCATGGGCTGTAGCAGTTTTACCGCCAAGTCCGCCGCTACGGCGTTTGGGCGATTACTGGGGGGCGTCGGCGCAATAGGCCGAGGGCTGCTGATTTCACTCATTGGCGGGTTACACCCTGTCGAAAATGCTCACTGCGGGAGGCAGGGCGGGGCATGTATAATCGCGCCCCGTCTGGTTTGGCTGCGCATTCCACTCGCGTCAGTATAGCGGCCAAGACTCTGCCGACTTGAACCGCTTTAGCCATCCATCTTAGGTGCCGATGCCTTGACCAGTCCTCTTCTCGAAGCCGTTGCGCTCGCCTGTGAGCGGGATTGGCGCATGCTGTTCGAGCATCTGGAGCTGCGTCTGGTTCCCGGTGAGATGTTGCAGGTGGCCGGCCCCAATGGCAGTGGCAAGACCAGCTTACTGCGGTTGATGGCCGGTTTGATGCAACCTACCTCGGGTGAAATTCTATTGAATGGCCGGCCTTTGGCGGCGCAGCGTGCCGAACTGGCGCGTAATCTGTTGTGGATCGGCCATGCCGCTGGCATCAAGGGCTTGCTCACTGCAGAAGAGAACCTCACTTGGCTTTGCGCCCTGCATCAACCGGCCGAACGCGAAGCCATTTGGCAGGCGCTAGCGGCGGTTGGGCTGCGCGGTTTTGAAGATGTGCCGTGCCATACCTTATCTGCCGGGCAGCAGCGGCGCGTGGCGCTGGCACGTTTGTATCTGCCGGGTCCATCGTTATGGGTGCTCGATGAGCCGTTCACCGCGTTAGACAAAGCTGCGGTCGTGCAGCTGGAGCACCACCTGGCCGCGCATTGTGAGCAGGGCGGCCTCGTGGTGTTGACCACGCATCATGAGTTGATGGTCAAGCCATCTGGTTATCGTGAGCTTGATTTGGGGCAACGCACAGCATGAGCAATGTTTTTACCCTGCTGTTGGCCCGTGAGGCCCGCTTGCTGTTTCGCCGGCCGGCCGAGTTGGCCAACCCGCTGGTGTTCTTTGCCATTGTGATTGCCCTGTTCCCGTTAGCGGTGGGGCCGCAGACTCAGTTGTTACAAAGCCTTTCGCCAGGTCTGGTGTGGGTGGCGGCGCTATTGGCCGTGCTGCTCTCGCTGGACGGGCTTTTCCGCAGTGATTTCGAGGATGGCTCGCTCGAGCAGTGGGTCCTTTCGCCGCACCCCCTAGCCCTTCTGGTTCTGGCCAAGGTGCTGGCACACTGGTTGTTTTCCGGCTTGGCGCTGGTGTTGCTGGCACCGCTGTTGGCGTTGATGCTGGGGTTGCCGGAGCGTTGCCTGCCGGTGCTGCTGATTTCTCTGCTGCTGGGCACACCGGTTTTGAGCTTGTTGGGCGCGGTGGGCGCAGCACTGACGGTCGGTTTGAAGCGCGGCGGTTTACTGCTCGCTTTGCTGATTTTACCGCTGTACATCCCGGTGCTGATTCTCGGCAGCGGTGCGTTACAAGCCAGCCTGCAAGGATTGCCGGCAGTTGGCCACTTGTTGTGGCTGGCCAGCCTCACCGCATTGGCGGTGACCTTGACACCTTTTGCCATCGCCGCGGGTCTGACGATCAGCGTCGCTGAGTAGACAATAAGCCTGAATGGCCAGCTGACGCCGAGCATTTGCCCGTGCGGCGATCAGCCCTAGCACTGATGAGTAACCTGATGAATTGGACGTGGTTTCACAAGCTCGGCTCGCCCAAGTGGTTTTATGAGATCAGCAGCCGTTGGCTGCCTTGGTTAGCCTTGGCGGCGACCGTGTTGTTGCTGGTGGGCCTCGCCTGGGGGTTGGCGTTTGCGCCGCCGGATTATCAGCAAGGTAATAGCTTTCGCATCATCTACATCCATGTGCCGGCTGCCTTTCTCGCCCAATCGATCTACGTGATGCTGGCTGTTGCCGGCACCGTTGGCCTGGTGTGGAAGATGAAACTGGCCGACGTCGCCCTGCAGCAGGCAGCGCCCATCGGTGCCTGGATGACCGTGATTGCCCTAGTGACCGGTGCGGTGTGGGGCAAGCCGACCTGGGGTACTTACTGGGTCTGGGACGCACGCCTGACCTCGATGTTGATTCTGCTGTTTCTGTATTTCGGAGTGATCGCCCTGGGCAATGCCATCACCAATCGTGACAGCGCCGCCAAGGCCTGCGCGGTGTTGGCGATCGTCGGGGTGGTGAATATCCCGATCATCAAATATTCGGTGGAGTGGTGGAACACCCTGCATCAACCGGCCACCTTCAGCGTGATCGAAAAACCGGCCATGCCGTTTGAAATGTGGATGCCGCTGCTGATCATGGTGCTCGGTTTCTACTGCTTTTTCGGCGCGGTGCTGCTGCTGCGCATGCGCCTGGACGTGCTCAAGCGTGAGGCGCGCAGCAGTTGGGCCAAAGCCGAGGTCAAGGCGCTGGTGGAGAAAGGCCGATGAGTTTTGCCAGCTTTAGCGAGTTTTTCGCCATGGGCACCCATGGGCCTTATGTCTGGTCCTGTTATGCCATCAGCCTGATTGTGCTGGGGCTGAATGTGGCGCTGCCAATCCTGGCGCGTCGCCGTTATTTGCAAGACGAGGCGCGTCGTTTGCGCCGGGAGGAGTTGAAGTGAACCCCGTGCGTAAGAAGCGCTTGTTTATCGTGCTGGCCATCATCGCTGGTGTCGGCGTCGCCGTGGCTCTGGCCCTGAGCGCGCTGCAACAAAACATCAATTTGTTTTACACGCCCACCCAGATCGCCAATGGCGACGCGCCGCAGGATACGCGCATCCGAGCCGGTGGCTTGGTTGAAGAGGGCTCGGTAAAGCGCTCCAGTGATTCGCTGGAAACCGACTTTGTCGTCACCGATGGTGCCAAGCGCGTGACCATCCGCTTCAGCGGCATTCTTCCCGATCTATTCCGTGAAGGGCAGGGCATTGTCGCCATGGGTAAGCTCGATGCCCAAAACGTGTTGATTGCCGATGAAGTGTTGGCTAAACACGATGAGAACTACATGCCCCCAGAAGTCATGCAGGCGCTGGAACAGAGCGGCATGCAGCAGCAACATGATGCGGCCAAAGCGACTAAACAAGCGGCCCAATCGGAGTACGCACAATGATCCCCGAACTCGGCCATTTAGCGATGATTCTGGCGCTGTGCATGGCGCTGGTGCAGGCCACCCTGCCACTGATTGGCGCCTGGCGCGGCGACCGGCAATGGATGAGCCTGGCGCAGCCGGCAGCCTGGGGGCAGTTCAGCTTTATGCTGTTCGCGTTTATCTGCTTGACCTACGCCTTTATGGTCGACGATTTCACCGTCGCCTATGTGGCCAGTAACTCCAACAGTGCACTGCCTTGGTACTTCAAATTCAGCGCCGTATGGGGTGCTCATGAAGGTTCCTTGCTGTTGTGGGGCTTGATCCTGGCCGGCTGGACCTTTGCAGTATCGATCTTCTCTCGCCAGTTGCCGGAAGAAGTGCTGGCGCGGGTGCTGGGTGTGATGGGCATCATCAGCATTGGTTTTTTGCTGTTTCTGATCGTGACCTCCAACCCGTTCGAACGCTTGTTGTTCGATACGCCTACCGATGGCCGTGACCTCAACCCATTGCTACAGGACTTTGGCCTGATTATTCACCCGCCGATGCTGTACATGGGGTATGTCGGTTTCTCCGTCGCCTTCGCTTTCGCCATTGCAGCGTTGCTGGGTGGCAAGCTGGACGCGGCCTGGGCACGCTGGTCGCGGCCATGGACCATTGTCGCCTGGGCGTTTCTCGGTATCGGTATTGCCCTGGGGTCTTGGTGGGCTTACTACGAGCTTGGCTGGGGCGGCTGGTGGTTCTGGGACCCGGTGGAAAACGCTTCGTTTATGCCTTGGCTGGTCGGCACGGCGTTGATCCACTCCTTGGCGGTCACGGAAAAACGCGGAGTATTCAAGAGCTGGACCGTGCTGCTGGCCATCGCTGCCTTCTCCCTCAGCCTACTGGGCACATTCCTGGTGCGCTCTGGCGTGCTGACCTCGGTGCATGCCTTTGCCAGCGACCCTGAGCGGGGCGTATTCATCTTGGCTTTCCTGCTGCTCGTCGTGGGGAGCTCGTTGGCCTTGTTTGCCTTGCGCGCGCCGGTGGTCAAGAGTCAGGTCGGTTTTGCCCTATGGTCGCGGGAAACCTTGTTGCTGGTGAATAACCTGATTTTGGTGGTGTCTGCGGCGATGATTCTGCTCGGCACCCTGTACCCGTTGGTGCTGGATGCCATGACCGGCGCCAAGTTGTCGGTTGGCCCGCCGTACTTCAATGCCCTGTTCGTACCGCTGATGGGCCTGCTCATGGCGATGATGGCGGTCGGTGTGGTCGTGCGTTGGAAGGACACGCCCGTGCAGTGGTTGCTGAGCATGCTGGCGCCGGTGTTGATCGGCAGCGTGGTGCTCGCCGTGATCGCGACCTTACTGGTCGGCGATTTCAACTGGGCCGTGCTCGGCGTGTGCCTGTTGGCGGCATGGGTGGTGCTCGCTGGGGTGCGCGATATTGTCGAGAAGACCCGCCACAAAGGCTTTTTCCGTGGCCTGCCAAGCCTGACCCGCAGTTATTGGGGCATGCAGACGGCACACCTGGGCATGGCGGTGTGCGCCCTTGGCGTAGTGCTGACCAGCATGGGCAGCTTCGAACGTGACATGCGCATGGCACCAGGTGAATCGGTGGATATCGGCGGTTACCAGTTTATCTTCGAAGGGGCTGAACACTTTGAGGGGCCAAACTTCACTTCGGATAAAGGCACTGTGCGCATTCTTGAAGACGGCCAGCAGATTGCTGTGCTGCACCCGGAGAAGCGTCTGTACACCGTGCAGCAGTCCGTCATGACCGAAGCCGGCATTGACGCCGGGATTACCCGCGACCTGTTTGTTGCCTTGGGTGAACCCTTGGAAAACGGCGCTTGGGCGGTGCGGGTGCACATCAAACCCTTTGTACGTTGGATCTGGTTCGGCGCGCTGTTGATGGGCTTGGGTGGCTTCCTCTCAGCTTGCGACAAGCGTTACCGGATGAAAGTGCGTACCCGCGTGCGTGATGCGTTGGGCATGACGGGAGCGCACGCATGAAGCGCCTGTTACTGCTGCTGCCGTTGGTGCTCTTTCTGGGTGTGGCGGTGTTTCTCTACCGTGGGTTGTGGCTTGACCCGTCCGAATTACCCTCGGCGCTTATCGGTAAGCCATTCCCGTCCTTCAGTCTGCCGGCGGTGCAGGATGGCAGCGTGCTGAGCGAGGCCGACCTCAAGGGCAAGCCGGCGCTGGTCAATGTGTGGGCCACCTGGTGTGTGGCGTGTCGCGTTGAGCATCCGGTGCTGAACAAGCTGGCCAAGCTGGGCGTGACCATCTACGGGGTCAACTACAAAGATGACAACGCCGACGCGCAGAAGTGGTTGCTGGAGTTCCATGACCCCTATCAGCTGAATATCAACGATGCGCGCGGCACCCTGGGTTTGGATTTAGGCGTGTATGGCGCGCCAGAGACTTTCCTGATCGATAAGGCTGGCATCATCCGCCACAAGTTTGTTGGGGTGATTGATGAGCGCGTCTGGCGTGAACAGCTGGCGCCGCTGTATCAGGAGCTGGTCGATGAGGTGCAGCCATGACAAGTCGCATGAGAGCTACTGCGCTCGGCCATGCTGCGTTGAAAGCAGGCTCGGAATGCTCATTTACAACCCGTAAACTCCGCTTCCTCGCCTGCTTTCGCCTTGCCTACCCTTCGCTCGCTAAGCTCTCAAGCGGCTTGTTCAAGCGCTTGCTGGTTGCCGTTGTATTGGGCCTAGCGTTGTTGGGCACTGCCCAAGCGGCTATCGACACCTACGAGTTTGCCACTGAGGCCGAGCGTCAGCGCTATCGCAATCTGGTGCAAGAGCTGCGTTGCCCCAAGTGCCAGAATCAGAATATCGCCGACTCCGATGCACCGATTGCCATGGACCTGCGTGCGCAGATTTTCCGCATGCTGGAGGAGGGCCAGAGTAACGAGCAGATCATCGATTTTCTGGTCAGCCGTTATGGTGATTTCGTCCTCTACAAACCGCCGGTAACCGCGCGCACCTTACTTCTGTGGTACGGCCCTGCCGGTTTACTGGCCGGTGGCTTCGTCCTGCTCGGGGTCATCCTGTTGCGCCGTCGTGGCAAGTCGGGCACTGCAGCCAACGGCCTGTCGGCGGATGAACAGCAGCGTCTGGCTGCTCTGCTTAATCAACCGCCTGTGGATAAGAAAGACTGATGATTGAATTCTGGTTATGCGCCGGCTTGCTGTTGCTGACGGCCCTGGCGTTTCTGCTGATCCCGGTGCTGCGTGCGCGCAAGGTACAGGCTGAAGAAGACCGTACCGCCCTCAACGTGACCCTGTACCAGGAGCGTTTGCTGGATCTACAAGGCCAGCACGACGCGGGTGCGCTGAATGCCGAGCAATTGGCCAATGGTCGTGATGAGGCAGCCCGCGAGCTGCTCGCCGATACCGAGGGTGCCCAGGTGCGGCCGATCCAGCGCACGCTGGGCAGCAAAATTCCGCTGATTGCCGCGCTGCTGATGCCGCTACTGGGCTTTGGCCTGTATCAGCACTGGGGCGCAATCGATGACGTCGAACGTGCCCGTACTTTTGCCGATCAGCCGAAAACCATCGAGGAAATGACCGCACGCCTAGAGGCTGCGGTGAAGAACGATCCCACATCCGCCGAGAGCTGGTACTTCCTTGGTCGTACCTATATGGCTCAGGAACGTGCTGGCGATGCTTCGGTGGCGTTCGAGCGCGCTATCGGCGTGGCCGGGCGCGAGCCGGAGCTGCTCGGGCAGTGGGCCCAGGCGCTGTATTTTGCCGGGAGCAAGCAGTGGACGCCGCAGTTGCAGGCGCTGACCGATGAGGCGCTGAAAGGCGATCCGGCAGAAGTCACCAGCCTCGGCCTGCTCGGTATTGCCGCCTATGAAGCAGGGCAGTTCCAGCAGGCTATTGGTCACTGGCAGCAGTTGGTGGCGGTTCTGCCGGTTGAAGACCCTTCACGTCAGGCGATACAGGGCGGTATTGACCGCGCCCGCGAGCAGCTTGGTGAGCCCGCGGCTGATGTTACACCTGCGGCTAGCCAGGGTTTGACCGTACGGGTCGCGCTGGCTGCCGAGCTGCAGGCCAAGGTGCAGCCGAGCGATGCGGTATTCATCTTTGCCCGCGCGGTTTCCGGGCCGCCGATGCCGTTGGCGGTTAAGCGCTTAACCGTGGCTGACCTACCGGCTGAAGTCAGCCTGTCCGACAGCGATGCGATGATGCCGCAACTGAAAATATCTGGCTTCGAGCAGGTACAGCTGGTCGCCCGCATTTCGCGCAGCGGCAATGCCACCGCCGGTGAATGGATCGGCAGTAGTCAGCCGGTTGCCAGCAAGACCACCGAGCTGCAGCAACTGCTGATTGACAGCGCTGACGGTAAAACACCATGAATGCTTTACTGCGTGGCGCCGTGCTGGTTGGCCTGCTCGGGCTTGGCGCTTGTGTGCAGGTTCCGCTTAGTACTGCGCCGGTAAAGCCGCCGAGCGGCAGCAGCAACCACCCGCGCTTTGCCCCGCCACCCGGGGTGGAGAGCCAGTGGAACGCAGGATTAGGTGTGTATGTGGTGAGTAGGACACCTCACCTGTACTACCGTGAGCGCACCTATTACCGCTGGAACTCCGGCTGGAGCTGGGCCAGTAACCCACAGGGCCCCTGGCTTGCGACCGACAGCAGCGGTGTGCCGCCCGGCTTATATCGCCGCTACGCGCAGTAAGCAGTTTTTAGTGTGCAGGGCAGGGCGTCGCCGGGCGGCGCTCGATATCCGGTTCGAAATCTTCGATCAAGCGGCAGATGGCCTGTCCATCGGGCGCACACTCGCCTTTGTCGGCCCAGTCCTCGAAGGCGTTCTGCATCACCAGCGCCAGGCGCTGACATTCCTCGATATGCGTCTGTAAGGCCGCCAGGCGTTCGCTTAGCAGGTCGCGTACCTCAGAGCAGGGGGCGTGACCGTTATCGGCGCTGGCGAGTATCTGTTGCGTGTCTTTTAGGCTAAAACCCAAGCGGCGGGCGCGGGCGATAAAGCGCAGGCGTTGCAGGTCTGCATTCGAATACTGTTGGTAGCCGTTATGCGGATCGCGCGTGGGCCTGAGCAGGCCAAGATCGGTGTAGTGGCGCACGGTTTCTGCGCTGACGGCAGCCGCTTTAGCCAGTTGGGCGACGCGCATATTTAACCTCCAAAATTGACAAGGGCCGCGACAGGTTAAAACCTGAGGGCGGCCCTTGGGTCAAGCGCGCCGGTTTATTCGGCGATCTGCAGCTTGCGTGCTTCGTGGTAGAAGAAGCGAATCTTCTCGTACTCGAACGGCGAGTTGAGCTGGCCATAACGGAAGTTCACGGTGGAGCGTTGGTCCACTACTTCCAGCAGGGTGATTTCCGGGTGACTTGTGCTGGCTTCGGCGACATTCAGCCAGTTGACCTGGCTTTTTGCCGTGAAATCCACCACCAAGCCGCCGGTGTCGCGCAGGTTAGATGGACCCAGGATGGGCAGCATCAAGTAAGGCCCAGCAGGCGCGCCGTAGTGGCCCAGGGTCTGGCCGAAGTCTTCTTTCTGCTTAAGCAGGCCCATGCGCGTGGCAGGGTCCCAAAGGCCAGCCACGCCGAGGGTGGTGTTGACCAGCAGGCGTGCAGTGGTGTGCATGGCCCGCTTGCCTTTGAGCTGCAGCGCATTGTTGAGCAGGTTGGGTACGTCGCCCAAGTTGCTGAAGAAGTTGCTGACACCCTTTTCCACCAGATTGGGGGTGATATAGCGGTAGCCATCGACAATCGGCAGAAACACCCACTCATCGAAGCGGTAGTTGAAGTGGTACACGCGGCGGTTCCACGACTCTAATGGGTCATAGACGTTTAGCGCATCGAGGGTTGAGCGTTCGAATTCACGCTGATCCAGCCCTGGGTTGAACTGCAAATGCGCCATTGGTCGTTTAAAACCATCGTCATCAACAGTGTGCTCTGCATGCGCCAGACCGCTGCCCAGCAACAGGGTTAAAAACACGGCAAGGGAAATGGGCTTAGCCACGGAAGAACTCCAGCATGGCGTCGCTATTGACGCGGTAGTTAAGGTTGCCGCAATGGCCGCCCAGCGGGTAAACGGTCAAACGGTCACCCATCGTGCGACGCAGAAAGCCTAAATCGCCAGGGCCGAGGATGACGTCGTCGGCGTTATGCATGACGGCGATCTTGCTGCTGCTTTTCAGATAATCGGCCAGCGCATACAGGCTGACTTGGTCGATTAGCTGCGCCACGCTGCCGCCGTCAGTGCGTGCGCGCCACATGGGGATCAGTTGTTCGGTCAGGTAGCAGTCGAAGTCGCATTGCAGTGCGCGCTTGAAGAGAGGGGTAAGGCTAGTGCCTTCGGTGATCGGATAGTCGACGGGGGTAATTAGACCGCGGCGGTTGATCAGGTCAGAAGTAAAGGCAATGTCGGCTGAGGAAAAGCGAAAGGCTGCGCCAATCAGCATGGCCATCTGCTCGTCGCTGAGTTGTTCCTTGGAGTTTTGAAAGTCATAGAGCAAGGCGTCGTTGATATCGATATAGCCTTTGTTCTGGAAGTAGCGGGTTAGCTTACCCAGCACCAACTCATAGAAGGTGGTGTGGTTAGTGATGCCTTCGACTTGGGTTTGCACCATGCGGTCGAGGTTGGTCACTGAGGTGTAAAGGTTGACCGGCGGATTGAGCAGCAGTACGCGCTTGAAGTTGAAGCTGCGTCGGGTTTCATCCAGCTCGCTGACAAAGGCCGCTTGCAGTGCGCCCAGGCTGTAACCGGTGAGGTGGTATTCGCTGACTTTCAGGCGCGGGTGTTGCGCCCGCACGGCCTGCATGGCGCGGTACAAGTCGTCGGCGTCGTCACGGGTAATCCCCGGTGTAGCAAAGCGCGAGGCCGAAGTCATAAAGTCATAGCTGGTGGGCGACGACAGTTGCACCACGTGATAACCGGCGCCGTAAAACAGCTTTTTCAGGTATTCGGGGGTACTGCTGGAATAATGCGCACCGGTGCCCGCGATGATAAAGATCAGCGGTGCTTCACCCGATTGCTCGGCCATGCGGTAACGCATCTTGGTGACTGGCCAGAAGTTTTCTGGCAGTTCGAACTCGCGCTCCGGGCGCAGCTTGATTTGATAGTCGCTCTGGTTAATGTCGGCATCAGCCGGTAACTCAGGACGCAGCTCTGGTGGCGCGGTGGCCAGGGTGGCTTCGAAAGCGTTAGTGATCGGGAAGCCATAGCTGCTGGCGTCAATATCGGCCGCGCTGACGGGGGCGATCAGAACCAGGCTACTTAGCAGGGCAAGCATACGAGGAACATGCGACATGGCGAAATCTCTTGTGAGCAGGGCTGGTGCTACAGGGCAATGCGGGACGATTGGACCACATTAATACCTATTAAGTGCTGTTTAGTTATAGATGGGTAATTTCTCAGACGTTAGCGTCATTTTAAAGTCAGGCGTGTTAATGCACTACAGTCAGTTGCTCGACCCAGATCAGCTCACAGGCACCGTCGCCAGTGTCCTCGCGGCTCAGTGAGCTGACCCAGTTATAGCCATCGTCGCCTTCGACCCGGACCAATTGTCCGCTTAGGCGAATCTGCTGGCCTTCTTCGAGCCCGGCCAGGGTGTTGGCTACATCAGGGTTGGCGGGGATCAGGTGCATATTGGCGCTGTGAATCTCGATCTGCCGGCGTTCGATTGGCAGTTGTTCTGCGCGCCAGAAGTACCAGCGGTTGCGTTGGCTGATGCTGATATGGCGTAGCACGTCGGGGTCGGCCATTGGTCCCCAGCCGAGCGCCAGATCGGTCGGCGAGAGTTTGGCGCCGCGGTCGAAGTAGTAATCTTCACGGCCCAGGATGCGGGCTTCCAGCTGGAAGCTTTGCAGCGTACTCACGGTGTGCTCGGCCACGCGCCAGCTGCCGCTGCCGCTGGCAAGGGGCATGCTGGGCGGCAGGCTGCTGGGCGTAGGCAGCACGATGACCCAGAGCATCCAGAGGCCAAGCAGGCTTGCGGCGATCAGTGTTAGGCGACGTATGAGCATGCTTGGATTCTAGCCGCAGGGGCGATGGTTAGGCGATCTCGCGGGGGGTGTTATCCGGAACGTGGCAGCTTATTCTACGCAGCCTTTTTAACTGCCTGAGTTGCCTATGTCCCGTTATCTGCCTCTAACGGCTCTGCTGATTGCAGCAGCCCTGTGTCTGGCACTGAGCGTTGTGCTGCGTTACCAGCTGATGGAAGGTTCGCAGTGGGTCGGCCTGTGCGTCGACGCACCTGAGCAGTTGGCTTGCCAGGTGCGTGCGAGCCTGGGCTGGTTGATCCACTTCCGAATATTGGCCTGGGCTTCACTGCTGTGCGCGGTGTTGGCATTTGTGCTGCCAGGGGCCCGGGGTAAGCGTCTGGCGGTGCCAGCATTGCTGCTCGGCTTGCCGGCGCTGGTGCTGTACAGCGCCAGCCTCGCGGTATTTGCCGTGGTGCTGGCGCTGTTGCGCTGGGTGCGTGCGCCGCAGACTGCCTGATCAGGCAGTTTGCGTTTTAACCCGCAGGCTGCGCCACAACGCTGCCACCAGTAGCACGCAGGTCAGCGCCCAACCCAGGGCTTGCCAGTTGCTTAAGGTTTCCTGGTACAGCTGTGGTGCTATGCACGCGCCGATCAACAAGGCGAGTAGGCCGATTTCACGGCGGTAACCGCTCACCGGACTGCACAGATAGACCAGTGCCGGCAGCAACAGCGCCGCGCTGGGGAAGCTGCGGTAGCGGGCGTCCACCACCAGGGCGAGCATCATCACCGCGCCGGCAAAACCGCTTAGCGCCAGCCATAAAGCGCCACGGCTATGCAGCCAGTTGAATACGCGGGCGCGCCAGCCTTTATGGTTGCTGAGCCATAGCGCTGCATGGCTGAGCACTAGCAGGTTCAACACTATCAGTGCGCCGGCCCAGAGCCATTCGCCGAGGTAGCGGCTGGTAACCAGCATCAACTCTGCAAACAGGCCGATGCACGCGGCGCCCAACGTTGCCAGCAGCGGCAATAGCAGTGCGGCACGTGGCGAATGCGGACGACCGGCCAGCAGCAGGGTGGTCGCTGCAAGGATTAGGCTGAAGATTAGCCAGATCGGCCACTGCGGCAGATTGGATACGGAGCCAGCGAGGATCGATTTGTCCTGGCGGTCTGCGTCATACAGCCCCCAGTAACCGCCCACCGCACCTTCGCTGATGCGTTTCCAGGGTTGGTCGAAGGCTTCAATCAGGTTGTAGCGCCAGCCATTCTGTTCAGCCATGGCGACGAAACCGCGGATAAATTTTGCTTGGTTGACCCGGCTAGGTACTGCCGTTTCGCGCTGGCGACCTTCGCTGGGCCAGCCGGTTTCGCCGATCATAATGTCCTTGGGCGCGTAAGCCTTGCCAAAGGTTTGGCGCACTTCGGCCACCTCATGCAAGGCCGTCTCTATCCCAGCGGGATTATCTTCCCAGTAGGGCAGCAGGTGGATGGTAATGAAATCCACCGCGGGGGCCACTTCAGGGTGCTTGAGCCAGAACTCCCAGACATCGGCGTAGGTCACCGGCTGGGCGATCTGCGATTTGACTTGCTCAATTAACCTCACCAGTTGTTGCGGGGTGACTTCTTTGCGCAGCAGCGCCTCGTTGCCAACAATTACTGCCTGAATCACGTCGGGGTGTGCGTTGGCGATTTTGATCAGGCCGGCAATCTCAGCTGCCGTGTCGGTGGGGTTACGGCTGACCCAGGCCCCAACGATCAGCTTTAGGCCATGCTTGCGCGCCATATTCGGCAACTCTTCCAGGCCGCTCACCGAATAAGTGCGCAGACACTCGAAACGCTCGGCAAGCACTGCCAGATCAGCGTCCATCCGTTCGGGGCGCAGCTCTATCGGCTGATCGAAGGGCGATTGGTCCTTATCGAACGGCGTGTAGGACGCGCACTGCAGCTTATGCGTGGGCGTGGCGGCATCCGCCAGTTCGACCGGTCGGCCAATGCCATACCAGAGACCGAAAAGCGCCAGCAAGCCGAGCAGGCAGGCAAAGGCATAAGGGGCAGCAGGGAAGCGAGAGGTGGCAGGCATGATCGGGCGCGCATGGTGGCTGAGCCGCGCATAGTAGCGGATTGCTCCAGGCCTCTGCTGGCTGTTTTTATGACGTGTTCAGGGGATTACCGTTGCCTCAAGCCGTTATGCCTGGTGGTGCAGCCAGGCATGTTTGGGGCGTGCATCGGCAGCGGCTGAGCGGCCTTCGATACGCTGCCAGACCTTTTCATGGAAGTAGAAACCTACCGAGTTGCACAAGGGTTCGATGGCCGCCACCAGGCCACTGGCTGCGATGCTACCGGTCAGCGCATAGGTGACGGCAAAGGCGATGCAGAAGTGCATCAGGGTAAACGTCACAGTCTTGAGCATGCTGCACCTCGAGTGAGAATTATTCTTTATTGAGGTGCAGGCTAGTTGCTCAAGTGTTATTGGTAAAATATTGCATATGAATGGCGTTGATAGTTTTTGATGATTGATTCGCTGGACGGCCGGCGGCCGCAGGTAAACCGTTAATAAAAACTGCTTGGAAGGGTTTTAATGTCGCGTAGTGACGGCCCGAAGTCTGGTTGCCATGAATGGCAGGCCATAAAAAACCCGCACTAGGCGGGTTTTTACTTTCAAGCAGGCTTGAAAGGTTAGGCGGTGCGGCATTTAAGCTTACGGCCAATGGGTTGCAAGTCTGTTGCTCTAACAACCTAAAAATGGTCGGGGTAGGGGGATTCGAACTCCCGACATCCTGCTCCCAAAGCAGGCGCGCTACCGGACTGCGCTATACCCCGATGAACTACTGGCTCCGCGACCAGGACTCGAACCTGGGACCCAATGATTAACAGTCATTTGCTCTACCGACTGAGCTATCGCGGAACAACTGCGCGTATCCTACTGATTAGAAAGGGGAAGTCAATACTTTGATGACTTCCCCTTATGCTTCAGAGAACCGCCGCAATCGCCTGTGTAACGGCGGGCAGGTTGCGCTGGTTAAGCGCGGCGACGCAGATGCGACCCGTGCTGACAGCGTAGATGCCAAACTCGGTTTTCAGTCGCTCGACTTGCTCGGCGGTGAGGCCCGAATAAGAGAACATACCGCGCTGCTGGGCGACGAAGGCGAAATCGCGTTTGCAATTCAGTGCCGCCAGCTGCTCGACCATGGCCATGCGCATGCCGCGAATACGTTCGCGCATACCGGCCAGCTCATCTTCCCAAAGGGCACGTAGCTCCGGGCTATTAAGCACGCTGGCGACCACAGTGGCACCGTGGGTCGGTGGGTTGGAGTAGTTGGTGCGGATTACGCGTTTGGCTTGCGACAGCACGCGGCTGGCTTCTTCCTGACTGCCGGTAATGATGGAGAGTGCACCGACGCGCTCGCCATACAGCGAGAAGGATTTGGAGAACGAGCTGGAGACGAAGAACGGAATGCCGGAGGCGGCAAACAAGCGCACAGCAAAGGCGTCCTGTTCGATGCCGTCGCCAAAACCTTGATAAGCGATATCAAGGAACGGCACGTGCTCACGCTCGCGCAATACCTCCAGCACGGCTTTCCAGTCATCCAATGACAGGTCGACGCCCGTGGGGTTATGGCAGCAAGCGTGCAGCACAACAACCGAGCGAGCGGGCAGGTTTTTCAGGTCTTCGAGCATGCCGGCGCGGTTGATGCCATGGCTGGCGGCGTCGTAGTAGCGGTAGTTGTGCACGGTGAAGCCGGCGGACTCAAACAGCGCGCGGTGGTTTTCCCAGCTCGGATCACTGATCGCCACCACGGTGTTGGGCAGCAGACGCTTAAGGAAGTCTGCACCTGTCTTCAGAGCGCCCGTACCGCCCACGGCCTGAGTGGTGATCACCCGGCCTGAGGCGATCAGTTCGGAGTCGGCCCCCAGCAGCAGTTTCTGCACGGCGTTGTCATAGGCAGCAATGCCTTCAATCGGCAGGTAGCCGCGCGGTGCGTGGGCTTCAATGCGGGCTTTCTCGGCTTCGGCTACGGCGCGCAGCAATGGAATGCGGCCGTCCTCGTTGTAGTACACACCGACACCCAGGTTGACCTTGGTCGTGCGGGTATCGGCGTTGAATGCTTCATTGAGGCCCAGGATGGGATCGCGCGGTGCCATTTCGACGGCAGAGAACAGGCTCATGGATGCGGCAGCTCTGAAGAGGAGAGGTGAGTATCAAGCAACACCCTACTAGGGGTTGCGTAAGTGCGGCGGTAGTATACCGACGCATAACCTGTGCTGCGACAGCAGGCACACGCTTTTCACCGGTTTTGACGTAGGCTTTTAGGCCGCGTCACATCCGCTTGCCGAGGTCCTTCATGTCCGAGTTTCAATTGGTCACCCGTTTCGAGCCGGCCGGCGATCAGCCAGAGGCGATTCGGCAGATGGTCGAGGGCCTGGAGGCGGGCTTGTCGCACCAGACATTGCTCGGCGTAACGGGTTCGGGCAAGACCTTTTCGATCGCCAATGTAATTGCGCAGATTCAGCGTCCGACCTTGGTACTGGCCCCGAACAAGACCCTGGCCGCGCAGCTGTATGGCGAGTTCAAGAGCTTCTTCCCGAACAATGCGGTGGAGTATTTCGTTTCTTATTACGACTACTACCAGCCGGAAGCCTATGTGCCGTCCTCGGATACTTTTATCGAGAAAGACGCCTCGATCAACGACCATATCGAGCAGATGCGTTTGTCGGCGACCAAGGCGTTGTTGGAACGGTCGGACGCAATCATCGTCACCACCGTGTCGTGCATCTATGGCCTGGGTAGTCCTGAGTCGTACCTGAAAATGGTGTTGCACGTCGACCGTGGCGACAAGATGGATCAGCGCGAGCTGCTGCGCCGTCTGGCTGACTTGCAATACACCCGTAACGACATGGATTTCGCCCGCTCGACCTTTCGCGTGCGCGGCGATGTGATCGACATTTACCCGGCAGAATCGGACCTGGAAGCCGTGCGCATCGAGCTGTTCGACGATGAAGTGGAAAGCCTCTCGGCCTTTGATCCACTGACCGGTGAAGTGATCCGCAAGATGCCGCGCTTTACCTTCTACCCCAAGAGTCACTACGTCACCCCGCGTGAAGTGCTGTTGGAGGCCGTGGAGAAGATCAAGGTCGAACTGGTCGAGCGCCTGGAATATTTGCGCGGCTCGGGCAAGCTGGTCGAGGCCCAGCGCCTGGAGCAGCGCACCCGTTTTGATCTGGAAATGATCGTCGAGCTGGGCTACTGCAACGGTATTGAAAACTATTCGCGCTACCTCTCCGGGCGCGACTCCGGCCAGCCCCCGCCGACGCTTTACGACTACCTGCCGGATCAGGCGCTGTTGATTATCGACGAGTCCCACGTCTCGGTGCCGCAGGTCGGGGCCATGTACAAGGGCGACCGCTCGCGCAAGGAGACCCTGGTCGAGTACGGCTTTCGTCTGCCCTCGGCGCTGGACAACCGGCCGATGAAGTTCGAAGAGTGGGAAGCGGCGAGCCCGCAAACCATCTTCGTTTCTGCTACGCCGGGTAATTACGAAGCTGAGCATGCCGGGCGGGTTATTGAGCAGCTGGTGCGTCCGACCGGACTGGTCGACCCGCAAATTGAAGTGCGTCCAGCGTTGACCCAGGTCGACGACCTGCTCTCGGAAATCCACAAGCGCGTCGCCATTGAGGAGCGTGTGCTGGTCACCACCCTGACCAAGCGCATGGCTGAGGACTTGACCGATTACTTGGCTGATCACGGGGTCAGAGTGCGCTACCTGCACTCGGACATTGATACGGTGGAGCGGGTGGAAATTATCCGCGATCTGCGTATCGGCGCGTTCGATGTGCTGGTGGGGATCAACCTGCTGCGCGAAGGCTTGGATATGCCGGAAGTGTCGCTGGTGGCGATTCTTGATGCCGACAAGGAAGGTTTTTTGCGCTCCGAGCGTTCGCTTATCCAAACCATCGGTCGCGCCGCGCGTAACCTCAATGGTCGGGCGATTCTGTATGCCGACCGCATGACCGGTTCGATGGAGCGCGCCATCGGCGAAACCGAGCGCCGGCGTAACACGCAGATCGCTTATAACGAAACCCATGGTATTACCCCCAAGGGCGTATTCAAGGATGTTCAGGACATCCTCGAGGGCGCTGTTGTGCCCGGTTCGCGCAGCAAGAAGCGCAAAGGCATGGCCCAGGCGGCAGAAGAAAGTGCGCGCTACGAGAACGAACTGCGCTCGCCGAGCGAGATCACCAAGCGTATTCGTCAGCTGGAAGAGAAGATGTACCAATTGGCCCGCGATCTGGAATTCGAGGCGGCGGCGCAGCTGCGCGATGAGATCCACAAATTACGCGAACGTTTGTTGCAGGTTTAAGTGGGGGCTGTGGGAGGGGCTTTAGCCGCGACAAGGTAACTGCCTGTTCGTGGCTAAAGCCCGTCCCATAAATCAGTTAACTAGTGGCGGCCGAAGATAATCAGCACCACCCCACCCAGTGTGATGCCGCAGGCGAGCATGGCGAGCAAGCTAAGCTGTTCGCCCAGCCGCAGATAGCCCAGCAGTAGGGCGACTATCGGATTTACAAAAGCAAAAGTCGATACCAGGCTCGGGCGCACCTCACGCAGCAGTCAGAAATAGGCCGGATACACGCCGAGGCTCACCGGCAGCACCAGATAGGCCAGCCAGAGCCAAGCGTTGCTACTTATGCGGCGCAATTCGACTGCCTGCCAGTCACCGTGCCACAAGCCGAACAGTGCCAGAAGCAACGCCCCGATCAGCATTTGCAAGCTCAGGCCCAGCCAGCTTGAGCGAAATGGCGGGCGTTGGCGTAACAGCCAAGCGCCGCAGGCCCATAACAGTGTGGCGACCACCACCAGCAGGCCGGCGAACCATTGCTCGGCTGAAGCGCTATGGCCTAGGCCGTTATTCATCAACAGCATAATTCCACTGCTGGCCAACGCCAGACCGCCTATCACCCACAGCGGTGGTCGCTCACCGAGCAGCCATTCCAAGGCCACGCTCCACAATGGCAGCGTGGTGTAGAGCATCGCGAGCATACCGGTTGGCAAAAATTGATTGGCATAGATCAAGGCGCCTTGGCCGACGGCAATCAGCGCCAGACTGCCGATCAAAATGCCGCCCCAGTCGCTGCGCTGTATGCGTAACTGGCCGCTGAGCACGACCCATGTCAGGGCGAGCAAACCTGCAATTAAAAAGCGCAGGCTGCCGATGACAAACGGCGGCAATTCCAGCAGAAGAAAGTGGTTGGCCAGGTAGGTGGTGCCCCAGCCGATATAGATAGTGGCAAAGGCGATGATCAGCAGCAGGCTGCGGGCGCGTGATGGGGTGAGCATGATGGTCTGATTTGACGAGTCGGCAGGGCGGGCAGTTAAAAAGCTGCAGGGGCCGCAGTAGAGGGCGCCAGTCTAAGCGCGCTGGCGGTGTTGTCCAGCCTGCTGCGCGCTACAGGAGCCAGTATTGTTCTATTGCGGGGCGGCGTATCTGAAATAGCAGTGCTGGCTAGAGCCAGCAGCGGCCAGCCTGTTAATATCGCGGCCTTGAAACGATAGCCCGTTGCACATTCTTTGAGAGCTGCCATGACCACCGTTCGCACCCGTATCGCACCGTCGCCCACTGGCGATCCGCACGTAGGCACCGCCTATATCGCCCTGTTCAATCTGTGCTTTGCGCGTCAGCACGGTGGCGAATTTATTCTGCGTATCGAAGACACCGACCAAGTGCGTTCGACTCGCGAGTCGGAACAGCAGATCTACGATGCCCTGCGTTGGTTAGGTATTGAGTGGAGCGAAGGTCCGGATGTTGGCGGCCCGCACGGCCCGTATCGGCAAAGCGAACGCGGCCATATCTACCAAAAGTACAGCGCCGAGTTGGTGGAGAAGGGGCATGCCTTCCACTGCTTCTGCAGTGCCGAGCGCCTAGACAAGCTGCGTGCCGAGCAAATGGAAGCCAAGCAGACGCCGCGTTATGACGGCCATTGCATGCATCTCTCCGTTGAAGAGGTGCAACAGCGCCTGGCCGCCGGCGAGCCGAATGTGGTGCGTATGAAGGTGCCAACCGAAGGCGTGTGCGTGGTGCCAGACATGCTGCGTGGCGAAGTCGAGATCCCGTGGGATCGCATGGACATGCAGGTGCTGATGAAGACCGATGGCCTGCCGACCTACTTCCTGGCCAACGTGGTCGACGACCACCTGATGGGCATCACCCACGTGCTGCGTGGCGAAGAATGGCTGCCGTCGGCACCTAAATTGATTCTGCTCTACGAGTACTTCGGCTGGGACAAACCGCAGCTGTGCTACATGCCGCTGCTGCGTAACCCTGACAAGAGCAAGCTGTCCAAGCGCAAGAACCCCACCTCCATCACCTTCTACGAGCGCATGGGTTATCTGCCGCAAGCGATGCTCAACTACCTCGGGCGCATGGGCTGGTCGATGCCGGATGAGCGCGAAAAGTTCAGCCTCGACGAGATGGTCGAGCATTTCGACATCAATCGGGTGTCGTTGGGCGGGCCGATTTTCGATCTGGAGAAGTTGTCCTGGCTCAACGGTCAGTGGATGCGTGAGCTGAGCGTTGAAGAGTTTGCGGCGGGTGCGCAAAAGTGGGCGTTCAATAATGACTACTTGATGCAGATTGCTCCGCACGTGCAGGGCCGGGTCGAGACCTTCAGTCAGATAGCGCCGCTGGCCAGCTTCTTCTTCGCCGGCGGCGTGGCTCCGGCCGCTGCGCTGTTTGAGCACAAGAAGCTCTCGGCAGACCAGGTGCGCCAGGTCATGCAGCTGATTCTGTGGAAGCTTGAAGCGCTGCGTCAGTGGGAAAAAGAGCAAATCACCGGTTGCATACAGGCGGTGGTCGAGCACCTTGAGCTTAAGTTGCGTGACGCCATGCCGCTGATGTTTGCGGCTATTACCGGGCAGGCCAGTTCGGTGTCGGTGCTGGATGCCATGGAAATCCTCGGCCCGGACCTCACTCGCTTCCGCTTGCGCCAGGCTATCGAGCTGCTAGGCGGCGTATCGAAGAAAGAAAATAAGGAATGGGAAAAGCTGCTCGCAGCCATTGCCTGAGACGCTGGAGGCTTCGCCCTGCCGTCGCTGCGGCGCGCTGGGGTTGGGTAAGTGGTTGTTCTGTCAGCATAAAGAATGCGTGTATAGATAAAATGTTGTTGACAGGTGTGGGGTGCGCTCTTAATATGCGCCCCGTCCTTGTGATGGGGGTATAGCTCAGCTGGGAGAGCGCTTGCATGGCATGCAAGAGGTCAACGGTTCGATCCCGTTTATCTCCACCATCTTCAAAGCCGAAAGGCTTGCCACAACTAGCTCTCGGGCTGGTTGCGTTGTAGAAGGGTTACGTCCCCTTCGTCTAGTGGCCTAGGACACCGCCCTTTCACGGCGGTAACAGGGGTTCGAGTCCCCTAGGGGACGCCAGTTTCAAAAAGCAGTGCTGGTTTGGGCTGTGAGCCGAGAGGCGATAAATCTGGGGGTATAGCTCAGCTGGGAGAGCGCTTGCATGGCATGCAAGAGGTCAACGGTTCGATCCCGTTTATCTCCACCAATTTTGCAGTAGTAACAACTGCCACGGGGCCAGCGTAAAGCTGGCCTTGTTCTTCGAAGGTTTCGTCCCCTTCGTCTAGTGGCCTAGGACACCGCCCTTTCACGGCGGTAACAGGGGTTCGAGTCCCCTAGGGGACGCCATTTTTGCCCGCTCTGCGGGATTTTGAAGGGTCATTCTTTATTGAATGGCCCTTTTGTTTTTTCAGCCTGAAAATTTCTTTCTCCGAGTGCACCGACCAAAGGTCGTGGTTAGCGCTTGCGCAAATTTATTACGAGTATAATATTTCAATCGTAATATTCGGAGAGTAACGATGAACGATAAGAAGGCTCAGACCCGTGAACGGATTCTCGCCGCTGCCAGTGCCGCCTTGCTGCAGCGCGGGCCGGCGGAGCCCAGTGTCGGTGAAGTGATGGGCGCTGCTGGGCTGACGGTGGGCGGCTTCTATGCGCACTTCGACAGCAAGGACGCGCTGATGCTGGAAGTGTTCCAGCAGATGCTCGGTCAGCGTCGTGAGTTGATCGAGCAGATGGACAGCCAGTTGCCGGCTGAAGAGCGCCGTGTGCTGTTGGCGGCGTTCTACCTGTCACGCAAACACCGTGATGCCAGGGACCAAGGCTGCCCGTTGCCCAGTTCATTGGGCGAGCTCACGCGCCTGCCGGAAGCCTTCCGTGCGGTGTTGGCCGAGCATATCGAGTTGATGAGTGCGCAAATGTCGGCCAGCCCGGAAGAGGCCGACAAGGCCCTGGCTGATATCGCGTTGATGGTTGGGGGGCTGGCGCTGGCGCGGGCGCTGGGTCCTGGTGAATTGTCTGACCGCGTCTTGCGTGCCGCCAAGTCGGCCATCGTTTGAGGAGTGTGGCAATGAACAGCATGAACTGGGTTCGTGGTTTCAATGCATCTGTTGGTCTGTTGGCCCCGCAAGCGCTGGCGAGCAAATTACGCCGGGAGTTTATGACGCCGCACACCGCGCCGCCGCGCGATTGGGAGCTGCCGTTGTTGGCGCAGGCTGAGCGCATCACCCTGCGTTTCGGCTTATCAGCTCTGCGCTGGGGCAGTGGCCCGGCGGTGCTGCTGATGCATGGCTGGGAAGGGCGGCCGACGCAGTTCGCTGAGTTGATCAAGGCATTGGTGCACGCCGGCTACGGCGTGGTGGCGCTGGATGCGCCGGCGCATGGTCGCTCACCCGGGCATGAGGCCAATGTGGTGGTATTTGCCCGTGCCCTGTTGGAGGCGGCCAGCGAGCTACCCCCGTTGAAGGCGGTTATCGGCCATTCGATGGGCGGTGCGAGTGCTTTGCTGGCGACGCAGTTGGGTTTGCGCACCGAGGCGTTGGTCAGCATTGCGGCGCCGAGCCGGATTCTCACCATGCTGCGGCGTTTCTCGCGGTTTATGGGCTTGCCACGTCAGGCGCAGGCACATTTTGTCCGTCTGGTTGAGGAGCGGGCCGGAATACCGGTCGGGCAGCTGGACAGCGCTCGCTATCAGCTGGATTTCCCCGGTCTGATCGTACATGCAGCGGATGACCCGATGGTGCCGTTCAGCGAAGCCGAAGCAATTCACCAAAACTGGTCTGACAGCCGTTTACTGCGCGTGGAGGCGGGCGGACACCAGCGAGTTCTGGCTGATCCGCAGGTGGTGCAGGCGGTGTTGCAGTTGCTTGAGTCGGTCCGTCACGCGCCGGCGCGGGTGTTGGCCTCGTAGCATGCTACGCGGTTGCGCCCGGCAGCTTTGGCTTGGTACAGGGCCTGATCAGCCTGGCGCAGCAGTTGTTCGCGGTTGCTCAGAGCGTCGGGTATCAGTGCGCAAACGCCAATGCTTAGGCTTAGCGTGATATTCAGGCCTTGGTGCTGGCAGGGATGCTTAGCCAGGTCTTCGCGCAGCTGTTCGGCTAAGTCGTAGGCGCCTGGTTGATCGGTGTCGCAGAGCATGGCAACGAACTCCTCACCACCGAAGCGGGCGAGCAAGTCGTTACTGCGCATGCGTTGCTGCATACGCTGCGCGGCATGTTGTAGGCAGGCATCGCCAACCAGGTGGCCGTATTCGTCGTTGACCTGCTTGAAGTAGTCCAGGTCCATCATCAATACAGCAATCGGTTGCTGGCTGCGCTTGGCTTGCGCCAGCATGCGTTCAAGTTCTTCGTTGAGGACTTGGCGGTTGAATAGGCCGGTGAGGCTGTCATGCCGGCTGAGCTCAGCCAGGCGCTGGTTGGCTTCGGACAGTTTCTCCAAGGCCTGCTGCAGGGAAGCCGTGCGCTCTTGGACGCGGGCTTCGAGTCCTTCATTGATCTCTTGTTGCAAGTCCAGGCTTTTGGCCTGCTCCATGCGCAGTTGATGCTCTTTGGCAAACAAGCGTGCCTGCGCCAGGTGGTGATCGCTCTGGGTTTGGCGGATGCGTGCACCGAGCGCAATCGAGAAAATCACCAGCTCTAACAGGCAGCCGATTTGTTGCGCGTGCAGGGTGAGCAGGGAGTTGGCGATCAATCCGGTGCCGGTGAGTACGCTGAACAGGCTGGCGATAATCAGCGATGACCAGCCCAGGGCGAACAATTTGGCTTGCGGGTACCCCGCACGCCAGCGCAGTGCGGTGATGATGCAGCCCACAGCCGCGCAGATAATCAGCAGATAAAAGCTGCCGAGCAGCGCGACTCGGTAAGGCGCACTAAGAGCAAGCGCGATCACCAGCAGGCTTGAGCCCAGTAAGGCGCGAGTGACCCAGGTATAGGCGCGGTGTTGGCTTTTAAGGTCAAGAATGCCGTAGGTGAACAAAATGCCGAACAGGGTCGCCAGGGCTGAGCTGAAAGGAAAGCTCAGCTGATGCCAGGCCAGTGAGTTCGGCCAAAACCACTGCAGGGCAAAGCCTTGCTGAATGAATTGATAGAAACTGAAGCTGGCGACAAACAGGCTATACCACAGGTAATTACGATCCCGGGTGATGATAAAGATCGACAGGTTGTAGATCAGCATTACCAGCAAGGCGCCAAAAAATAGCCCTTGCAGCATTAGCATCCGTTGTTCGTGATGGTTAAAGGCTTGTGCGCTCATCAGGCTGGCACTGAGGTTAGCCGAGCCGTTGGTCTGCATGCGCAGGATCAGTTCGCGCTGTTCGCCACCCGCCAGGCTTAGCGGCAATACCAGCTGGCGGTGTTGGACCCAGCGTTCATCGAAGGGGCGCTGATCGCCAGCACGGTACACTCGCTCGCCATCCAGGCCGTAGGCGTCTAGGTAGTCGAGCAGCGGATTACCGATCAACAGAACCCAGTCAATCGGTTGATCGCTGGGATTGTGCAGCGTGACACGTAACCAGTAGGTGTACCCGGTGTAGCCGAAGCTGGGATCGCGACGAGCTACGTCTTGCCAGGCTGAATCAGGTAGTTGACGCACGGTGTGGATGTCGGCCTGACCCTGTGGATCCTGCCAAACCTGCATAAATGGGCCGGGCAGTAACGGCGCGTCACCGGCCACCAACGACAGGGGGGCCGCCTGGCTAAAAGCCGGCAGTAACAGCAGTAGAAGTACACGCAACAACGCAGTCACACCAGGTACTCACGGGGGAAGAATGTTCGCAATGCGCAACAATGGCGCATTATTACGCGGCCTTATGACATATCGATAGCTTATACAGAGTTGCTTATGATTCGAAATATCCTGCATTGCCATGCTCAGCGCAGCGAATGCTTAGAGTCTTTGGCTGCTGCGCTGCGTGTGCAGCTCCAGCGTAGCTTGGCGCAGCAACCACGGGCGCGCGCGTTGTTGCCCGGTGGCAGTAGCCCGCAGGCCTTGTTGCCGTTACTGGCGCCGCACCTGGACAGTTGTCGCATCGACCTTAGTCCCAGTGATGAGCGCTGGGTACCGGCGCAGGCTGTTGAGAGCAATTGGCAGCTGTTGCATCAGGGGCTGCCGCAGGCCAATTGCTTGGATCCGCGCCAGGGTGCGACGCTGGCGCAGGCAGCACAGGGTTGGGCCGAGCAGCTCAGCACGTGGCTGCCGTTCAGCGCGGTGCTGCTGGGTATGGGTGAAGACGGCCATATCGCGTCGCTGTTCCCGGGCATGCCGGGGCTGGCGGCGGCGCTCGATCCGCATGCTGCGCCTGCGGCTTTGCCGGCGTTGGCCCCGCAGGAACCGCGTGAGCGTCTTTCCCTGAACCTGGCGATGTTGCAGCGTGGGCAGTGGCTCGGCTTGTTGGCGTTCGGTGAGCGCAAGCGCGAGTTGATCGACGCAGTGTTGGCCGACCAGTCAGAGGCTCGTGAATTGCCGTTATATGCCTGGCTGCAACGCAGCCCGTTGCCGGTCAATATCTACTGGGCTCCTTAAGCGCCTATTCCAGCGTCTGTTGTGCATTGGCCTTGTTGCGTTAAACGCAGCGCTAAGCCGTTACACTGCAAGCCTGTACCTCGCCGATAAAGGGACCCGTCATGTTGCATCCGGTTGTTGAGCAGGTTACCGCCGCGCTGGAAAAACGTTCTGCCATGCGCCGCGAACGCTATTTACAGCGCCTGGCCCTGGCGGCCGGGCGCACCGCGCACCAGGCCCTGGGTTGCTCCAACCTGGCCCATGCCTTGGCCGCGCAGCCCGATGAAGCGCGGCTGATCATGAAACAGGGCGGCTCGCCACATGTCGCCATTATCTCCAGCTACAACGACTTGCTCTCGGCCCATGCGCCGCTCAGGGAATACCCTGAGCGCCTGAAAGTGGCGTTGGCCAAGGCCGGTGCAACGTCGCAATTCGCCGCCGGTGTGCCCGCCATGTGCGATGGCATCACTCAGGGCGAAGGCGGCATGCAGTTGTCGCTGTTTTCTCGCGACCTGATTGCCCAGGCGGCCGGCATTGGCCTGACCCACGGGATATTCGACGGCGCGCTGTACCTGGGTGTGTGCGACAAGATCGTTCCCGGTTTGCTGATCGGTGCCTTGCATTTTGGCCATCTGCCTGCCGTGTTCGTACCGGCCGGCCCCATGCAGTCGGGCCTGCCAAACAAGGAAAAAGCGGCGGTGCGCCAGCGTTACGCCCGCGGCGAAGCCAGCCGTGACGAGTTGCTGGCGGCTGAGCTGGCCGCTTATCACCAGGCTGGCACCTGCACCTTCTACGGCACCGCAAACACCAACCAGCTGCTGATGGAAGCCATGGGCCTGCATGTGCCGGGCAGTGCCTTTATCCACCCCTACACGCCGTTACGTGATGCCATGACCGATGAAGCTGCGCGCCTGGTGGCGCACAACAGCCGCCAGGGCGAGCGTTATCTGCCGGTTGGCCAGCAGATCGATGCGCGTGCCCTTATCAATGCCGTGGTGGCGCTGCTCGCCAGTGGCGGTTCGAGCAATCACACCTTGCACCTGCCAGCTATTGCCCGAGCCGCCGGTTATGAATTGACTTGGGATGATTTCGCCGCGCTGTCCAAGGTGGTGCCATTGCTGGCGCGGGTATACCCCAATGGCGCGGCGGACGTGAATCAGTTCCAGGCAGCGGGAGGCCCGGCCTGGTTACTGCGTGAGCTATTGAGCGCGGGTCTGCTGCATGACGATGTGGCCACCGCGGCTGGGCATGGTTTGCGTGCGTATACCCGCGAGCCCTGGTTGGATGGCGAACAACTCGCCTGGCGCGACCTGCCCGCGCAGAGCCCGGCCCCCGACATCGTTCGACCTGTAACTGAACCCTTTGCCGAGGAGGGCGGGCTGGTGCTGCTTGAAGGCAATCTGGGCCGTGCCATCCTCAAAACCTCAGCGGTCGACCCGGCCTTCTGGCGCATTCGTGCCCAGGCGCGAATTTTTGAAACTGAGGCCGCCGTGCAGGCGGCCTATACAGCCGGCGAGCTGCAAGGTGACCTGGTGCTGGTCGTGCGCTTCCAAGGCCCAAGAGCCAATGGCATGCCTGAGCTGCACAAACTGATGCCGCTGCTGGCTAATCTGCAGCAGGCCGGGCAGCGCGTGGCGCTGGTGACCGACGGGCGTATGTCGGGTGCCTCGGGCCAGGTGGCCACGGCCTTGCATGTTTGCCCGGAGGCGGCGGCCGGTGGTGCGTTGGCGCGGTTGCAGGATGGCGACTGGCTGCTGCTGGATGCGCAGCAGGGTATTTTGCAGGTTGAACTGACTGAGCAAGAGTTAGCCGCGCGGCCATTGAGCGCAGCCACGACTGAGCTGGAATTGGGCTTCGGCCTGGAAATGTTCGCCGTGCAACGCCGCTTGGTCGGCACGGCCGAACAGGGTGCCAGCAGCTTATTTGAAGACTAGAAATCGAACCGGGAGCAAAGCATGAGCCTGACGATAGACGCGGTGTTGCAAGAGGCCCGCCCGGTGTTGCCGGTGTTGGTGATTGAAGACATCAGCCTGGCCGTGGACCTGGCCCGTGCCCTGCATGCCGGCGGGATTCGCGTGCTGGAGGTCACCCTGCGTACGCCGCGGGCGCTGGATGCCCTGGCGGCCATGCGCAAGGAGCTGCCGGAACTGTTGATTGGCGCGGGCACGGTGATTCACGCCGAACAGTTTCTCGAGGCGCGCGAGGCGGGTGCGCAGTTTGCCGTCAGCCCTGGTTGCACCGCACGCCTGGCGGCGGCGGCGGAGGATTCTGGCCTGCCGTATTTGCCAGGGGTAATGACGCCATCGGAAGTGTTGCTGGCGCTGGAATACGGCTATCGCTCGCTCAAGCTGTTTCCGGCGGATGGGGCCACCAGCATCAAGATGCTGAAAAGCTTCAAGGGGCCTTTTACCGGCATTCGCTTCTGCCCAACCGGAGGGGTGACGCCGGACAACTTGCTGGGCTTTCTGCGCTTGCCCAATGTGGCTTGCGTTGGCGGCACCTGGATCGCGCCAAGCAACCTAGTGCGTGCCCGGGCGTGGGATCAAATCACTCAGTTGGCCGCCGAAGCGCGCGCCCTGGCCGGCCGTTTGGAGCAGGCATCGTGAGTTGGGACCTGAGCAATCCGTTTGTGATTGATATTCAGGTGAGTGCCGACGATATCGACGGCCTTGGCCATGCCAATAACGCGGTGTACGTCAGTTGGCTGGAGCGTTGTGCCTGGCGGCATTCGCAGTATCTCGGCCTGGACTTGAGCGAATACCGCCGTCTCGACCGCGCCATGGCCGTGCTGCGTCATGAAATTGATTACCTGGCCAGTGCTTATGAAGACCAGCAGCTGCAAATGGCCACTTGGATCGTTGAGTCCGACCAGCGCCTGAAGATGGATCGGCGCTTTCAACTGATTCGTCCAGCGGATGGCGTGACGTTATTGCGGGCGAAAACTACGTTCGTCTGTATTGAGCTATCCAGCGGCAAGCCCAAGCGCATGCCACCAGCGTTTGTTGAAGGCTATGGTGCGGCGTTGCAGCCACCTTTCCCGATGGAGTTATAAGCCGGGTTTAATCGATCGCTGGCTGCGCATCAGCCTGTCGCGCCGCGTACACTACGCGGCGTTTTTGTATCTGCGCGCTATGCCGCGCACGGCCACGAATATTCAAGAGACTGCCTATGCAAATCGCCCTGGCCCCAATGGAGGGGTTGGTCGACGAAATCCTTCGCGATGTGCTGACTCAGGTCGGCGGCATCGATTGGTGCGTGACTGAATTTATTCGGGTCACCGAGCGCGTGTTGCCGGCCAGCACCTACCAGAAGTTGGCCCCAGAACTGTTCAGTGGCGCGCAAACGGCGGCCGGTACGCCGCTGCGTGTGCAATTTCTCGGCTCCGATCCCGCTTGCTTGGCCGATAACGCCGCCTTTGCCTGCACCCTGGGCGCGCCGGTGATTGACCTCAACTTCGGTTGCCCTGCCAAGACAGTGAACAAATCCCGCGGCGGCGCGGTGCTGCTCAAGGAGCCCGAGCTGCTCCACGCCATCGTCTCTGAGGTGCGCCGCGCGGTGCCGGCGGCCATTCCAGTTACGGCGAAAATGCGTCTGGGCTTTGATCATAAGGATTACGCCTTGGAATGTGCTCAGGCGCTGGCCGACGGCGGCGCCGCGCAGCTGGTGGTGCATGCGCGGACCAAGGTTGAAGGCTACAAACCGCCGGCGCATTGGGAGTGGGTGGCGCGGGTGCAGGAAGCGGTCAAGGTGCCGGTTTTCGCCAATGGCGAGGTCTGGACCCTGGATGATTGGCGGCGTTGCCGCGAGGTTAGCGGGGTTGAGGACATCATGCTCGGTCGCGGGTTGGTGGCGCGTCCGGATCTGGCCCGGCAGATCGCCGCCGCCAGAGCAGGGCAGGCCGTAATCGCCATGAGCTGGTGCGAGTTACAACCGTTGCTGGCTGACTTCTGGCTGCAGGCGCGCCGGAAGATTTCCCCGCGCTATGCGCCAGGACGGCTCAAACAATGGTTGGCCATGCTGACCCGTAGCTACCCCGAAGCCACTGCATTGTTCAACCTGCTGCGCCGCGAAAGTGACTGCCTGCGCATCGATGCCTTGCTCGGTATCGACTTTGCAGAATGGCAACGCCAGCAGCAGGCGAGCGCCTGAGCCTTGGTCATCTTCGCGGCGGTTAACGTCCGCCGCTGACATCCAAGAGCGCACCGTTGACATAGGATGCTTGCTCGCTGGCCAGCCACAGAATCGCTTCAGCCACTTCCATAGGCAAGCCGCCGCGCCCCATGGGTATGCTTGGGCTGACCCGTGCGACCCGCTCAGGCTCGCCGCCGCTGGCGTGAATCTGAGTGGCAATCAATCCAGGTCGCACGGCATTAACGCGAATGCCTTCGCCGGCCACTTCCTTGGCCAGGCCTAGGGTCATGCTGTCGATCGCGCCTTTGGCCGCCGCATAATCGATGTATTCGTCCGGCGCGCCCAGTCGCGCTGCCGCAGAGGACAGATTGACGATGGCGCCGCCATGTCCGCCTTGGCGGGTTGACATGCGTTTAATGGCCTCGCGGCTGCAGAGAAAGCTGCCAAACACATTGGTGGCAAATACCCGCTGCCAGCGCGCCAGGTCCATCTGTTCCAAACGCATCTGGGTTTCCAGCATGCCGGCGTTGTTGACCAGCACATCGAGGCGGCCAAAGTGCTGGTCGAGTTGCTCGAACATCGCTATCACCTGGGTTTCATCGGCTACATTCGCCTGCACTGCGATCGCCTGGCCGCCCGCCTGGGTGATCTCGCTCACCAGTGCTTCAGCTGCTGCCTGCTGCTGGTGATAGTTCAAGCACAGCGCATAACCCTTAGCCGCAGCTAGTCTGGCTGTTGCAGCTCCAATGCCGCGACTGGCGCCGGTAATCAGCATGACCTTGCTCATCGAGTTGCTCCCTGTAAGAAAATTTTGCAGAGGCTTGAAATCTACCTGAGTAGCCACATTTTTAGTGATGTGGGATGCCGAAGTCGGGTTCCGCATTACTCGCTGAAATTCAGGAGATTTAAATTATGAGCACTGCATTTTCCATGACCCCGCTGTTCCGTCAGTCTGTTGGCTTCGACCGTTTCAATGACCTGTTTGAATCGGCCATGCGCAATGACGCGGGCAGCAGCTATCCACCCTACAACGTCGAAAAGTACGCTGACGATCAATACCGCATTGTGGTCGCCGCCGCAGGTTTTGAGGATGACGATCTGGAGCTGCAGGTCGAGCGCGGTGTACTGACCGTTAGCGGCGGCAAGCGAGATACCAGCGCCGAGAATGTCACCTACCTGTACCAAGGTATCGCCCAGCGCGCATTCAAGTTGTCGTTCCGCCTGGCTGACCATATCGAGGTTAAGGCCGCCAGCTTGGTAAACGGGCTGCTGAATATCGATTTGCTGCGTATCGTGCCGGAAGAGGCGAAAGCCAAACGCATCCCGATTGGTGCGCCCCGCAACGTGTTGGAAAACTAACCATCGTAGCGCCTAACAGTCGAGGCATAGGATGCCCGCCTGTTAGGCGCTTACGGTAACGCGGTATCAGTCCTGTGTGACGTCAACGGCCGGATAGTGCTGGTTGCCTCTCGGTAACTGGCGTTTCTGGTCGTTTTTATTGGCGTTGGTGTTGTCTGGGCAGAGGCCTTGAATTATTTGGCCATGCGCGCTGAAAGAAAGATCGCACTGACAATCAGCAGGCCACCGGCAAGCATTCGCAGGGTGGGCACCTCACTGAAGAGCAGCCAGGCAAAGGCAATCCCATAGATCGGCTCCAGGGCGAAAATAACCGCCGTGGTGCGTGCCTTGAGTACCCGTAGGCTGGCGACGAATAGGCTATGCGCCAGGCCGGTACAGAAGATCCCGAGCATGGCCATCCACAGCCAGTCTTGTGCTTGCACGCTGGGCAGGGTCGGCCAGGCCAGGGGGGTAAATACCAGCAGCACGGTGAGGTTCTGGTATAGCGCCGCCTGTACCGGCTCGACACCGCGGGTGCTGGCACGATTGAGTAAAGACAACAGGGCGAACAACAGGCCCGACAACACTGCCCAGAGCAGGCCAGTGGTGGCTTGGTTCGCCAGGTCGAAGTCCGGGGTAACCAGTACCAGGCCCAGACATACCAGTGCCACCATGGCGAACTCGACCGCTCGGGTGCGCTCACGGAACAGCAAGCCCTCCAGCAGCACGGTAAACGCCGGGAAGCTGGCAAAACCAAGGGTGGCGATGGCCACGCCAGATATGTGTACGGACTCGAAAAAACTCCACCAGTGACCGCCCAGCAGTAAACCGCCGAGGGCCAGCAAGCTAGTTTGGCGCAGGCCGAGGCGTACCATGTGAACATGACTGAACAGCTTGGCAAACAGTAGCAAGGCCGCCACGGCGAAAGCGGCGCGACCGGCAGAAATCATTTGCGGGGTGGTGTTGGCCAGTTTGCCGAAGATGCCAGATAGACCGAACAGCAGGGCGCCCAGGTGGATCGCCCACAGCGCATTACGTTGATTCATGCCAGGCGTGCGCCGTTCGGTAGCGGCTTGTCGAAGCCGGCCAGTACCACGCGGTTATCGGCGTCATACACGCCCGTCACCAGCACTTCTGAGCGCACGCCGGCGATGCGTTTAGCGGCGAAGTTGCACACGCAAAGTACCTGGCGGCCGACGAGCTCGTCACAGGTGTAATGAGCGGTTAGTTGCGCGCTGGATTGCTTGACTCCCAACTCGCCGAGGTCAACCTGCAAGGTATAGGCAGGCTTGAGTGCCTTCTCGTTGACTACCGCGGACAGCAGGGTGCCGACGCGCAGTTCCACCCGTTGAAAGTCTTGCCACTCGATATGCTGCATGCCACGACTCCTCAGGCTGTTGGCTGCAGTCTAGGACGCGGCTGAGCAGAAGTCTGTCGCAGGACTTGCGGCGTTTGTCGCGTTACTCGCGGTGCAGGCGCAGCGCACGGGCAGACAGGCCGAACTGCCGTGTAATAGCTGCGGTAAAGGCGCTTTGCGAGCTGTAGCCGACCCGTGCGGCGATTTCACCAATGGCCAAGTTGCTGCCTTGCAGCAGTTGGCGTGCGAGCTGCAAGCGCCGGTTACGCACATAATCCATGGGCGTTTGCCCGGTCTCACTGAGGAAACGCACATGAAAGCGCGCCGTCGACAGCCCGGCCAAGCGCGCGAGATCGCTGACTTGTAACGGGTGTGCGGCATGCAGGTGGATGTGCGCATCCAATGCAGTAAGCGGCAGGCGCGTGGGCTCATGCTTCTTGGTGGCGTCATTCGCCAGGCTGGCCAACAGCAGGGCTGCCCCTTGTTGGGCAATAACTGGATCATTGATCGGGCTGGCGGCCAGCCAGCTGACCAACTGCCCCTGCGCCGAATTGAGGGGCAGGGCGGCTGGCGTTTCGAGCAGCCTGCGGGTGGCATCAGCGTGTCGGCCCAGTTGCAGTTGCAACCACTGCTCGGACGGCACATCGAGCACCAGGCACTGGCTGCCGGCCTTACTGCCGCACGCATGCTGAGCATCACTGGGCACCACGGCCAGGACCTGGCGGGTGACCAGGCTGCCGCGGCCGGCTACTTCAAACTCGAGCAAACCGCTCAGGCCGAATACCAGCTGAGCATGCGCGTGGCTGTGGCTGAGCCGTTCATGGCTGTAGTGACGCAACGACAGCAGTGAGGACATGGCGAGCTCCTGGTTCGGTTTCGCGAGTCTACCTGCAGATGATGGCAAGGTGTGGTCATTGAACTGACACACGATTGTCATGGGTATTTCACGGGTGCTACGCAGACTCAAGCAAACCCAGCCGGAGGTCATCCATGACCAGTGCCCAGCTCGCTAAGCCCAGCCGCAAGCAACGTGTCCGTACCCTGTGGATTTCCGATGTGCACTTGGGTACTCGCGATTGTCAGGCCGAACACCTGGCGGCATTTCTCAAGCGCTATCAAACCGACAAGATTTACCTGGTCGGTGACATCATTGATGGCTGGAAGCTGCGCAGCGGAGTGTATTGGCCGCAAGCGCACAGCAACGTGATTCGCCGTTTACTGACCATGAGCAAGCGCGGCACCGAAGTGATCTACGTCACCGGCAACCATGATGAATTCCTGCGCCGCTACTCAAGCCTGATGCTCGGTAATATCCAGCTGGTCGACGAAGCCGAGCATTTCACTGCCGATGGCCGGCGGTTGCTGGTAATTCACGGTGACCAGTTCGATGTGATTACGCGTTACCACCGCTGGCTGGCTTTTCTCGGTGACTCGGCCTACGGCTTCACCCTGACGCTCAACCGCTGGCTGAATTACTGGCGCAGCCGCTATGGCTACGGTTATTGGTCGCTGTCGGCGTACCTCAAGCACAAGGTTAAGAGTGCGGTCAGTTTTATCAGTGACTTCGAAGAAGCCATTGCCCATGAGTGCCTCAAGCGCGGCTTTAATGGCGTTATTTGCGGGCATATTCACCACGCCGAAATCCGCGCGATGGGGGCGGTGGAGTACATGAATTGTGGTGATTGGGTGGAGTCCTGCACGGCGCTGATCGAGCACCTGGACGGCACTATCGAGCTCTATCGCCTGGCCGATGATCACGCGCGCGCACTGCAAGCGCCGGTAGTCGCTGCCGCCGAACCCATCCTGTGAGAATTCTGATCGTATCCGACGCCTGGTCGCCGCAAGTCAATGGTGTGGTCACCAGCCTGCAGGCGCTGATCAGCGAGCTGCGCGGCCTTGGGCATCAGGTCAAGCTGCTGTCGCCTGCGGATTTTCGTGCGCTGCCATGCCCCAGCTACCCAGAGATTCCACTGGTGTGGGATCTCTGGAACGTCGGCGCGGCGATTCGTGACTTTCAGCCTGACTGCGTACACCTGGCCACCGAAGGCCCCCTGGGATGGGCTGCGCGGCGCTGGCTGAGTAAGCGCGGGCTGGCTTTTTCCAGCGCCATCCACACGCGCTTTCCCGAGTACGTACATGCGCGCTGGCCATGGATACCGCTGCGTTGGGGCTATGCCTTTCTGCGCATGTTTCACCGGCCGAGTCAGGCGGTGTTGGTGACCACTGAGCGGATGCGTGATGAGTTCGCCGGCTGGGGCTTCAAGCGCCTGCTGCTATGGCGTAAGGGTGTCGATACGCAGTTGTTTCGCCCTCGCGTGAGATTGCCGAACCCGGCCGCGCCGGTATTTCTTTATGTCGGGCGGGTTGCCCCGGAAAAAAATATCGAGGCATTTCTAGCGCTCGATTTACCGGGTGAGATGCGCGTGGTCGGTGACGGCCCCCAACGCGAGGCCTTGCAAGCGGCCTATCCGCAGGTGCGCTTTCTCGGTTATCAGCATGCTCAGGCGCTGGCCGAAGCGTTTCAGCAGGCCAGCGTGTTGGTATTTTCGTCGCGCACCGATACCTATGGCTTGGTAATGCTTGAGGCCTTGGCCTGCGGCACGCCGGTGGCCGCGTTTCCGGTCGCAGGTCCTTTGGATGTGCTGCAGGCGGGTGTCAGCGGGGTAATGAATGAGGATTTGCAAACGGCCTGTCTAGGCGCTTTAACTCTGGACCGCACGCGCTGCGTTGCGCTGGCCGCACGGCAATCCTGGCGGGCGTCGGCGCTGGAGTTTCTGGCGCAGCAGCCGCTGCTCGATGGTGAGCTGTGTATGCCGGCCTTAGCGGGCTTAGAGCCTGTTCACGATCTCGCGAACTAGAGTCGCTTGCTAACGCCGCAGGGCCGGCGCCAGCCGCTGCTTACATGATCACCTTGTCACGCAGTTTGTCGGCGGCCTGGCCGAGGGCCTGAATGACCTTTTCCTTGTCGAAGTTCTGGATGCCGTTGGTATCCAGGTACATCGAGAAACCCGGTAGCTCATGTTCGACATAGCTGGAGGTGGCGCCCAGGTCACGGCGGAAATCCACCACCTGGTAGATCTGAACCGGGCGGGTAAAGCCCTTGACGGTGATCTGGCCCTTGTCACGACACATGATCACGTCCTTGATCAGCGAGTAAGTCTCGTGGGAAATCAGGATTTCACCTGACTCGGCCGCGCTTTCCAGGCGGCTGGCGAGGTTCACGTCGCGGCCGATGATGGTGTAGTCCATGCGGGTGTCGGCGCCGAAGTTACCCACCGTGCAGTAGCCCGTGTTCAGGCCCATGCGAATTTCCAGTGGTTTGGTAATGCCTTGGGCGCGCCATTGTTGGCGCAGCACTTTCATGTGTTTGCGCATGGCGATGGCCATGGACACGGCATTCACCGCGTCCTTTTTTGCACCTTTGCTGGCCGGATCGCCGAAAAACACCATCACGCAGTCGCCAACGAACTTGTCGATGGTGCCGCCGTATTTCAGGCAGATCTTCGACATTTCGTTGAGGTAGGTGTTGAGCAGGTCGGTCAGGGCTTCCGCTTCCAGCTCTTCGGACAGCTCGGTAAAACCCTTGATGTCAGAGAAAAACACCGTAAGTTTCTTGCGCTGGGTTTCCAGGCGAACGGTCTTTTTACCACTGAATATCGACTCCCAGACCTGGGGTGACAGGTACTTGGCCAAGTTGCGCGCCAGGCGGGCCGCTTTTTCCTGCTCGCGGCTGATCTCGCTGCGCACCTGGCTCAGGCGCAGGCCTTGCTGGTGCACGAAGTAGGCAGTGATGCAGATATACAGCGTGGTAAAGAAAATACTGACCAGCGCCACCAGCGCCGGAGTGTGGATATTCGGCTTGATGCCGAGCAGGGCCGCGCTGAGTACCGCGCTGCTTAGGGCGATCAGGGCAGCGAGGCCGAGGTAACGCAGGCCACCCATTACCAGTGAGCTGAACAGCAGAATCAGCAACGACATCAAGCTGGGCACCACCGAGAAACCGAGCAGGGCCAGCACGCCGCCGGAGTGCAGGGCATCAATAAACAAGAGGCCGAGGGTGGTGCGCTGAGGATGGTCGCGCTTAAAGCGCAGGCTCAGGTGGTGAGCCAGGTGCGGGTAGAGCAGGGCGTAGGGCACCATCCACAGGATGTCATAGGCGAAATGCTGGTTGTAGGTGCCGGCTGCAATGCTGGCCGCAATGGCGATATAGGCCAGAACGCGTGAGTAATACTCACGAAGCGGTGGCGCCGGTAATGCGGAAAGTCGTGGGGGGCTTTTAACATTCATCCGATGGAACAATCCCTGCTGCTCGTCTGGCACCTCTAACTGGGTGCCTGGCTAGCGCAGTGTGGTGGCTGCGCAAATAGCTGGGGATCATAACCAAGCCAACCAGAACCGCCAAGCGTGTCAGCTGAACGGCAGCACGGCCAAGTTCAGCGGTCGACTGAGGCGGTAGGCCGGATCAGGGTTGCGCAGCAGCAACGGTCCTAGAACTTGATGCGCCCGGTGAAGGCGTCCTTGAGCATCACCCAGTCCGCCATCAGCGAGTAGAGGGGGTAGTCGAAGGTGGCAGGGCGGTTTTTTTCAAAAACAAAGTGGCCAATCCAAGCAAAACCGTACCCCAATAGAGGAATGGCCAATAGCCAGAGCCATTGTTGGGTACCCAAGGCATAACCCAGAACAGCCAGTACGAGCAGGCTGCCGACATAATGCAGACGGCGGCAGGTGGCGTTGCTGTGTTCCTGCAGATAATAGGGGTAGAACTCGGCAAAGCTGGCGTAGCGCTGCTGGGTTTCAGTGGTCATGGCAGGCCTCCTGTTTATTGTTCGGTGGACGGCAGTGATTGCAGTCACTGCGGGTTACTTGCAGTCTAGGTTGACTGACGCGTTAGGCCACTGACATTCGGTGCCAGTTTAGTATCCTTCGGTCGCCCTTTTTGCTGACTCACAATAAGAAAACGCCATGAGCGAACGCACCACATCTTCAAGTTGGGCCTCCGGTATTGTGCAGGCGTTAGAGCTTGGCGGTGTCGATTGCCGCAACCTGTTTGCCCAGCTGGGTCTGGACTACGCCGCGCTCGGTGATGCCGACGCGCGCTTCCCGCAGGACGCCATGACCCGTCTATGGCATATGGCCGTAGAGGCTTCTGGCAATCCGGCGATTGGCCTGAATATGGCGAAAACCTTACGCCCCTCCTCGTTTAACGTGGTGGGGTATGCGGTGATGTCCAGCCGTAACCTGCAGGAAGGCTTTACCCGGCTGGTGCGCTATCAACGGATTATCGGCGAGGGTGCTGACCTGAGCTTTCATCCGACCCCTGAAGGGTATGAGATGGTTCTAGCGATTCACGGGGACCGCTTACCCTCTGCCCGCCAGAGTGCTGAGGCGTCATTGGCGCATTCCCTGGCGTTCTGTCGCTGGCTCACCGGTAAACCGTTACGGCCACGATTGATCAGTTTGATGGGGCCGCCGCCGGAGGACCTAGAGCCCTACCGCGAGGTTTTTCAGTGCCCGCTTAAATTCAATGCCGAGCACTATGCGCTGTTGTTCGAGCGGGCTGACCTGGATGCACCGTTGCCATCGGCTAACGAGGCTTTGGCGCAGCTGCATGACCGTTTTGCCGGCGATTACCTGGCGCGTTTTTCCGGCACGCGGGTGACCCATCAGGTGCGTCAGGTCTTATGCCGCTTGCTGCCTCAAGGCGAGCCCAAGCGTGAGGCTGTGGCGCAGGCATTGTTATTGTCCGAACGCACCTTGCAGCGGCGTTTGCAGGATGAGGGCACCAGTTATCAGCACCTGCTCGATGACACCCGCCGCGAGCTGGCCGGGCAGTACCTGGGGCAGGCGAACCTGACCTTGCTGGAAATTTCCTATTTGCTGGGCTTCTCAGACCCCAGCAATTTTTTTCGTGCGTTTCGCCGCTGGTTTGACACCACGCCAGGTGAATATCGCGCGCGTCTTTAACTATGCATCGTGGTTTTCAGAATCTGTTTACGATCTTGCGAGCTAGAGCCGTGCAAGGCAAAACAGGCGAGGAAGCGGAGTGTACTGTTGTACATGAGCATTACTCGTTTCACTCGCCCTTCGGGTCGCGCTAAAGCGCGTTAGCCGCAAGCGGCTTGCCGAGCCTGTTTTTAACGCAGCAGGGCCGACGCGCAGCAGATCGTAAATAGATTCTTAGTGTCGCCAGAAGGCCGGAAGCATCAGTACCAATACGGTGAGGATTTCCAGGCGGCCGAGCAGCATGCCGAAGGTCAGCAGCCATTTAGCCGTATCCGGCAGACTGGAGAAGTTGCCCGCCGGGCCGATGATCGGGCCCATGCCGGGGCCTACGCCAGAAACCGTGCTGGCTGCGCCGCTGAGTGCGGTAATCCAGTCCAGCCCACAGAGCGTCAAGCCCAACGCCAGCACGGCGATGGTGATGGTGAAGAAGAACGAGAAGGTCAGAATCGAGCGGACGATGTCTTCATCCAGGTGATGACGGTTGTACTGCTGCTTGATTACCGCGCGTGGGTGGATCAGCTGCATCAGGTTGGCCCTGAGCAGAACGTAGGCAACCTGGAAGCGGAAAATCTTCAAGCCGCCGGCCGTTGAGCCTGAACAGCCGCCGATAAAACCCAGATAGAAGAACAGCATGCCGGCAAAACCGCCCCATAGCGTGTAATCGCCTAAGGCAAAGCCGGTGGTAGTCATAATTGAGGTGCTGTTGAACGCCACGTGGCGAATGGCTTCGAGCCAATGCAGTTCGGTGCTCAGGTAGTACCAGGTGCCGAGCAGCAGCCAGGTGGTCAGCAAGATGGCGATAAAACCCCGCACCTGTTGGTCTCTGATCAGCGCCTTGTAGTTGCCGCGCAACATCGAGGCAAACAGCACAAATGGCACGCTGCCAAGGATCATCAGCACAATGGTGACCCAGTGCACCGCAGGTTCTGTCCATTTGCCAACTGACTGGTCTGAGGTGGAAAACCCGCCGGTAGCGATGGCTGACATGGTGTGGTTGATCGCATCGAACACCCCCATGCCTGCTAGCCAAAGCGCCAGGCAACCGAGGAGGCTGATACCGACATAGGCGGCGACCATGTATTTGGCGACCATGTGCGAGCGCGGCATGATCTTCTCGGAGCGATCCGACGACTCGGTCTGGAACAGGCGCATGCCACCGATACGCAGCATGGGCAGAATCGCAACGGCCATGGCGATAAAGCCAATGCCGCCGAGCCAGTGCAGGAGCGAGCGCCAGATCAGAATGCCCGGCGACATGTTGTCCAGGCCGCTGAGTATGGTGGCCCCGGTCGCGGTGATGCCCGACATGCTTTCAAACACCGCATCGGTGACGCTCAGGCGCTGGGAAAACATAAAAGGCAAGGCGGCGAAGAGTCCCACCAGCACCCAGCTGGACACTGTCAGCAGATACATGTCCCGGGGCCGCAGTTGCACGTCCTTCGGGCGGCCCTGGGCAATCATCGTGATCCCGGCAACAAAGGTGATCAGGCTGGACCAGAGAAAGGCATTGAGTTCGTTAGGCCGCTCGAACAGCACCAGGGTCAACATGGGTACGGCCATGCTGATCGCCAAGGTCAGCAGAAAGATGCCGTTGATAAACGCGATGATCCGTAAGGTCGGCCAAGCCATCGAAGCAGATTCCGTTGCAGTAATAGGGTGAGTCTAGAGGCCATAAGCCCATAGGTGAACGTTTGTGTTCAGTGCCGCCAGAACGAGCGTGTGACCAGGACCAGCACGGTAAGAATCTCCAGTCGGCCCAACAACATGCCAATGGTCAGCAGCCATTTTGCGGCATCAGGAAGGCTGGAGAAATTACCGGCCGGGCCAATAATCGGGCCCAGCCCAGGACCCACGTTACACACCGCCGTCGCGGCGCCGGTTAGAGCTGTGACCCAGTCCAGGCCAATTAGCGTGAGGCCGAGGGCAATCACGCCGATGGTAATGGTGAAGAAAAAGGAAAAGGTGATCAACGAACGCACAATCTCTTCATCAAGGTTGTGGTTGTTGTATTGCTGCTTGATCACGGCGCGCGGGTGCACCAATTGCTGCAAGTTAGCCCTGAGCAGCACGTAGGCGACCTGGAAACGGAAGATTTTCAAACCGCCGGAGGTGGAGCCTGAACAGCCGCCGACAAAGGTCAGGTAGAAAAACAGCAGCACGGCAAAGCTGCCCCAGGTGGTGTAGTCGCCCAATGCGAAACCGGTGGTGGTGACCACTGAAGTGATATTCACCGCCACGATACGAAAAGCATCCAGCCAACTGTTGTCCGAATGCAGCCACAGCCACGTGCCGACAATCAGCCAAGTGGCCAGCAGAAAACCGAGGAAGCCACGCACCTGGTGGTCCTTGTACAGCGCCCGCCGATTGCCGCGCAGGGTGGCGACATACAGGGTAAAGGGCAGGCCGCCGCTGATCATCAGCGCCACGGCTACCCAATGCACGGCCGGTTGGCTCCAGTTCGCCAGTGAGGCGTCTGAGGTCGAGTAGCCGCCGGTGGAGATGGACGTCATTGCATGGTTGATCGCATCAAAAGGCGTCATGCCGGCCAGCCAAAAGCCGAAGAAACCGCTTAGGGTCAAACCCAAGTAAATAAACAGGATGTATTTGGCGGCCATGTGCGAGCGCGGCATGACCTTCTCGCCCCAATCCGATGATTCGGTCTGGAACAGGCGCATGCCGCCGACCCGCAGCAGCGGCAGAATCGCCACTGCCATGCCGATAAAGCCGATGCCACCCAGCCATTGCAGCATCGAGCGCCAGATCAGCAAACCGGGGGAGGCCTGGTCCAGGCCAGAGAGTACGGTCGAGCCTGTTGTGGTGACGCCGGACATGGTTTCGAAAAAGGCGTCGGTGTAGCTGATGTGGTGGATCAGCACCATCGGTAGGGCGGCGAAGATGCACACCACCAGCCAGCTGCCAGTGGTTAGCAGGTACATGTCGCGCGGGCGTAACTGGGCGTCTTGCGGCCGTCCGGGAGCGACCATGATAACCCCGGCTACGGCCGTCACCAGGCTGGACCAGAGAAAGGCGTCGATATCGTCAGTGCGTGAATAGAGCAGCAGCGTCAGCATGGGGATCAACATGCTGACTGCCAGGGTGATCAGGAATATGCCGAGAATAAAAGCAATGATGCGCAGCGTCGGCAATGACATGGATTCGGCTCAAGCTCTGGTGGGGCAAAGGGGCGTCATTCTACGCGGGCTGTAGTCACTGTACAGATGCTGCGGTGCGGGTATTTGGGCATGTGCTGGGTCATGAAATAACGGTCCGCTGCAGGTCTATAGCGTTTCTGGGCCGGCCAGTCATGCCCAAACACCATTCTGGCTTGAGCGATGGCGCCAGCGCGTGGGTTGTCGTGAGCGATGGACTGGGCTGAGTATCAATTCGTGGCGAGGTGATGAGTCGGGTGTGCATGATCTGGCGCCACACATGTGTTGTCGCGGTGGTTGGTTGGAGCCCCGGTTACCCGTCAACACCGTGCAGGCACTAGAATGGCCCCCTGATTGGATAGATGAGGTGGCTGATGGACGCTCTTGATGCGCTGCTTAACCGTGTTTCCGCGCCGCGCCTGACGGCGCCGGCACCCGATGCTGCACAGCGCGAGCTGTTGTTTCGTGCGGCCTTGCGTGCGCCTGATCATGGTCAATTGCGCCCCTGGCGCTTTCTCACCGTTGAAGGCGAGGCGTTGGCGCAATTAGGCGAGCTGTTTGCCCGTGCCCTACCGGCCGATGCCAGCCCCGAAGCGGTGGCCAAGGCCCGCGCGATGCCGCTGCGCGCGCCGTTGCTGGTGCTGGTCATTGCCCGCGTGCAAGCCAACCATAAAGTGCCAGCGCAAGAGCAGATGTTGGCTGCCGGCTGTGCGGCCCACGGTATTCTGCTGGCGGCTCATGCCCAAGGCATAGGAGCGGTCTGGCGTACTGGCGACATGGCCTACAACCCGCAAGTTGCTGCGGGGCTTGGCCTGGATGGCGATGAGCAGCTGATTGCGTACCTCTACCTGGGCACGCCAGAGCGTGAGTTGCGTGCGGTACCGCAGGTGCAGGTGAGTGACTTTGTCAGGGCTTGGCCGCTAATTGATTCGGCTGAGTGAGGGGCAAGCGTAGGGTGGCGATAAAGCCGCCTTGCGCATGGTTACTTAGCTCAAGTTCACCGCCATGCCGCTGCGCGGCACGCCGAGCGATGGCCAAGCCCAGGCCATGACCACTGCTGGTCTGGCCGGGGGCGCGATAGAACGGCTCGCCAAAGCGCGCAAGCTGCTCGGGGGCAGCGCCAGGACCGTGGTCGCGCACGCTCAGGCATAGCTGCTCGGCGTCTTTGCGGGCAGTCAATTCGATGGTTTGGCCTGCGGGGTTAAAGCGCAGTGCATTGCGTAGCAGATTATCCATCGCGCGTTGCAGCATGTCCGGCCAGCCGAAGGGTTGCAGGCCGCTGTCTAGCTGAATCTTAATCACTTGTTGTGGCGCATCCAGGTGCGCGTCGTCTTGCAGCGTGCGCAGCAGCGTGTCGAGATCAATGGGTTGCGCTGCGCCCGGTTCGGCGTCGAGACGGGCAAGGGCGAGAATTTCACTGATCAGGGCTTCCAGGCGGTCGCACTCCTGGCTCAGGCGCGGCCAGTATTTTTCCCGTTCTGCGGCATCAGCGCGCTCGGTCAGCGCGAGGGCAATACGCAAGCGCGCCAGGGGTGAACGCAGTTCATGGGACACATCGCGCAGCAGCTGGCGCTGGCTGCTGATTAGACCCTGCACCCGCTCGCCCATGCGGTTGAAGTCGGCCGCAAGTACGCCAAGTTCGTCACGCCGCTCGGCCAATTTGGCCAGGCTGTTCTGCTGATAGGCCGTTTGCCCCAGGTCGTGTACGGCGCCGCGTAGCCGATTCAAGGGGCGGGTAATGGACAACGTCAGCCAGAGGCTGAGCAGGGTCAATACCAGTATGGCGATGCCCAATGCACTCAGCGGCCAGAGCAAGCTGCTGCGCTGCCAGGCGGCGATCTCGGGCAGCGGGATACGGTAAATCAACAAGTAGGTTTCGCCGCTCTGCGCACTGGTGTAATCGGCACTCAGTCGACGCCAGGGCAGGCGCTTTTCATTGCGGTGGCGCGCCTCGAAGGCTGCCGCGCGAGGCGGGAAGGTGCCGTCGACCAGTGGCTGGCCGCTGTCATCGAGCACTTGCACGTCGATACGAAACTTACGTTTGCGCTGTTCCAGCAGTGCCTGAGCCGCTTGCGGGCCCTGTGTCTCGTAGCGTTGCACCCACTTCTCGGCGAAGTTCTGTAATGCCGGGTGCTGGCTGAGCAGCCAAGCGTCTTGATTGAGCATGCGCCCCAGCAGCAGGCTCAATCCGGCAACCAGGGCAATAGCCAGCCAGAAGCTCGCAAAGATGCGCCAGAACAGTGACCGCACGGTGGCTCCTTAATCGTAATGACTACGCCCATCAGGCTTTGCAGCGTGATGGGCGTAAAGGCAACAGTGCCCGGGTTAGTTCTTTTTCGCCTGATCGGCCTGCCAGGCTTTGAATGCCTGCTGCTCGGTGCGGCGCACTTCCATCTTCTTCTGGTGCTCGTCGAAAGCTTTCTGCTGTTCTGGCTTGAGCAGGGCACGGATGGCGCTGTGCTGCTTGTCCTTGGCGGCTTTCAATTCGTCCTGCATGGCTTTCTGCTCAGCAGCTGGCAGCTTGTCCAGGTAGCGTTTGGTGATCTCATGGCGGCCTTTCATCTGCTCGCCCATTAGCTTACGGATATCGCGCTGCTGTTCTTTGCTCAGGTCGAGCTCTTTGAACATGCGGGAACCGTGCTCGCCGCCGCCATGACGCGGGCCATCTTCGGGCATGGCCATGGCCAGAGTCGGCAGGGTCAGGGCGAGCAGTACTGCGGTAAGGGTCTTGCGCATGGTGTGTCTCCTTGTCTGAAACCGGTAAACACCGGATGAGCCCAGTCTAGGGCGGTCAAGGTCAAGGGCAGTCAGGGCAAGGTAAAGCTTCGGTAAAGGCCGCAGGGTACTTATTGGTTCAGACGCTGTAGTAGTAGCCGCGGCTGCGCAGCGCCAGGATGCGCTGACGGCCGTCGGCATGTGGTCCGAGCTTCTTGCGCAGGTTACTGACGTGCATATCCAGGCTGCGGTCATACAGGGTGAGTTTGCGGCCTAGAGCCAGCTGCGCCAGCGCTTGTTTATCCACCGGCTCGCCTGGATGTTGCAGCAGCGCTTCAAGGATGCGGCTTTCCGAGAGGGTCAGCAGGATGTCTTGTTCGCCCAGAGTGACGGTGCCGCGGGCCTGGCTGTAGTGCAGGTCGCCAAGGTCAAGTGGGCTGCTGGGGGTGGCTACCAGGCTGCGGCGCAGTACTGCGCGTAAACGTGCCGTGAGTTCGCGTGGGTCACAGGGCTTAGCCAGGTAATCATCGGCGCCCAACTCTAAACCCAGAATTCGGTCTAGCGGCTCGCCGCGGGCGGAGAGCATCAATACCGGTAGCTCCGGATGATCGCTGCGCAACTGCTTGAGCAGCTCTAGGCCACTGCCATCTGGCAGCATCACATCCAGCACTACCGCATCGGGGCTGAGCTGGGCGAGAGCCTGACGTGCACTGTGGCCGTCATGGCAAGCGCTGACTCGAAAGCCTTCCTGGGTCAGCCAACTGGTCAGCAGCTCGCATAGTTCGACATCGTCGTCGATTAATAACAGATCGCTCATGGGTCAGTTAAGCCACTCTTTACGTGATCGGCGGCCGTTGCGTAACAGTGCCCCGATAATCACACCCAGTAGGCCGGCACCTGCGCCCGTGGCAAACCACATCTGTTGTTCGCTGATCAAGGGGGGCGGGGCGCTGGCTTGGGCTTTCTTCAATTGCAGTTTGAGGCGCTGGTTGTCCTGGCGCAGGCGCTGCAATTGTGCGGTTTCATGTTCGTTGGCGGTGTTTTGCAGTTCTGTGCTGAGGGCGTTGCGTTGCTCTTCGCTGAGCGCCAGACGTTGCTCCAAATCATCGATTTGTGCCTGCGCCGAGGTGTTTTCTGCCAAAGGTTGCGGTGGGCTTTCTTCGGCTACAGCAAAGGCTGGCAAGCACAGGGTCAAGAGCAGAAACAGCGGGCCTGGACGCATCGGAACTCCTATTTTTTAATTGTTGTTATGGTTTGTGCAATGAAACAGATAACGCTAAGGCAAGACCAGCTTGAAAGGTTTTACCAATACCGAGGCATACACCCCGGCCGCACGGTAAGGATCGGCATCGGCCCATTGCTGGGCGGCGAGCAGCGATTCGAACTCGGCGACGATCAGACTGCCCGAAAAACCCGCAGGGCCTGGGTCATTGCTGTCAACGGCAGGGTGGGGGCCTGCGAGAATCAAACGGCCTTCGGTTTTAAGTTGCTCAAGCCGCGCAAGGTGCGCTGGCCGTGCTGCCAGGCGGCTTTCCAGGGAGTTTTCCACATCGGTGGCAATGATCGCGTAGAGCATCTCAGTCCTTAATAAAGGGCGTTAAAACAGGCCGCAGCCAGGCGAGAAAGGCCGCCTAGATTGGCTACGGCGAGGAAATAATGGCGCAAGCCAGCAAGAATCCACATCTACCGGCATAATAACAAGCATAAATGACTCGGAAAGTAGCCCTTATGGATGTTGACTTGCATTGCCACAGTACTGCTTCAGATGGTGCGCTCGCGCCCGCTGTGGTGGTGGCGCGGGCGCATGAGCGGGGCGTGCGGATGCTGGCGCTGACCGATCACGATACCCTCGAAGGGCTGGATGAGGCACACGCTGCCGCCGCCGCTTTGGGCATGCAATTGATCAATGGCATCGAGTTGTCTTGCACCTGGGGTGGGGCAACCATCCATGTGCTGGGTTATGCCTTTAATCGTGATGCGCCGGCCTTGCAGCAGTCGATTGCCGAGTTACATGAGGGGCGCTGGTTGCGCGCAGCGGAAATCGCCAAGCGCCTGGACGCCAAGGGCATGCCCGGTGCGCTGGAGGGCGCGCGTGCTCTGCAGCAAGAGCTGGGCGACAGTGGCAATGCTCCGGCGCGCCCGCACTTCGCTGATTTTTTGGTGCGCAATGGCCATGTGAAGGACCGTGCTGAAGCCTTTCGCAAGTGGTTGGGCTCGGGCAAGCTGGGTGATGTGAAGCAGCATTGGCCGGAGTTGGCCCAAGCGGTCGACACCCTGCGCCGCGCCGGCGCCTGGGTCAGCCTGGCGCATCCTTGGCAGTACGACTTTACTCGCAGTAAACGACGCAAATTGATCGCCGACTTTGTCGGTGCCGGTGGGCATTCGCTGGAGGTGGTTAACGGCATGCAGCCGGCCGATCAGGTTGGTAGTCTGTCGATTCTGGCGCGCGAGTTCGGCATGTTTGTCACCGCGGGCAGTGATTTTCATGCGCCGGGTCAGTGGTCTGAGTTGGGTGTTTATCGCCCCGTTCCCGAGGATCTACCGCCCCTGTGGGCACGGTTTAAACATGTCCAGCAGCCTACTGCAAATTGACCAGGGCCTCAGCGTGAGCCAATTCTTCCAGATTCATCCGGAAAACCCACAGGCACGCCTGATCAAACAGGCGGCAGAAATTATCCGCGGTGGCGGGGTGGTGATATATCCCACCGATTCTTCCTACGCAGTGGGCTGCCATATTGGTGACAAGAGCGCGATAGAGCGCATTCGCCGTCTGCGCCAGCTCGATGACAAACACAATTTCACCCTGGTATGCCGCGACCTGTCGCAGCTGAGCACCTTCGCCAAGGTCGATACTGCGGCGTTTCGCCTGCTCAAGGGGCATACCCCAGGGCCTTACACGTTTATCCTCAATGCCACGCGTGAAGTGCCGCGCATGTTGCTGCATGCCAAGCGCCGCACCATTGGTCTGCGCGTGCCCAGCCATCCGATTGCCATGGCGCTGTTGGAAGAACTCAACGAGCCACTGATGAGCGTCAGCTTGATCATGCCGGGTGAGGAACTACCGATGAGCGACCCTTACGAGATGCGGCAAATGCTGGAGCATCAAGTTGACCTGATCATTGATGGCGGCTTCGGTGGGTTAGAGGCTTCCACTGTGGTCAGCCTGCTCGACGATGAGCCGCAAGTGTTTCGGGTCGGTTGCGGCGACCCGTCGCCTTTTACGGATGACGCTTGATCCTGGCTATAATCGCCCTCTCTTGTTCTTTCAGGTAATAGGTTTTGAGTCTTGTTGACGCTGAACGCCGTGTGTTGTCTGGCATGCGCCCGAGTGGACTGCTGCACCTGGGGCATTATCAGGGTGTACTGAAAAATTGGGTGAAGCTGCAGCACAGCTACGAATGCTTTTTCTGCATCGTTGACCTGCACGCCCTGACCACGGACTACGATGATGTCGGCCCGCTGTCCCAGCGGGTCATGGACATGGCCGTGGACTGGTTGGCGGCAGGGGTCAGCCCCAGCTCAGCGACGCTGTTTATTCAGTCGCAAGTGCCTGAGCACGCTGAGTTGCACTTGCTGTTGTCGATGATCTGCCCGCTCAGCTGGTTGGAGCGGGTGCCATCCTACAAAGAGCAGCAGGAACAGCTGCACGGCAAAGACCTCAGTACCTTCGGCTTTCTCGGTTATCCCTTGCTGCAGGCGGCAGACATTTTGCTGTACCGCGCTGGCGTCGTGCCGGTGGGCAGCGATCAGCTGGCGCATATCGAGTTTGCTCGGGATGTGGCGCGGCGCTTTAACCATTTATATGGTCGCGAGCCAGGCTTTGAGGAAAAGGCTGAAGCCGCGATTATTAAACTCGGCAAGAAGACCGCCACGCTCTACAACAACTTGCGCAAGGCTTATCAGGAACAAGGCGACGGTGAGGCGCTGGAAACCGCTCGCGCCTTACTCAAGGATCAGCAAAGCATCACCCTCGGCGATAAAGAGCGCCTCTATGGCTACCTTGAGGGCGGCGGCAAAATTTTGCTGGTCGAGCCGCAAGCCTTGCTCGGTGATTCGCCCAAGTTATTGGGGCTGGATGGCAGCAAGATGTCCAAGTCCAACAACAACGCGATATTTCTGCGTGACAGCGGGCCTGTGATCGAGGAAAAGATTCGGCGTATGCCGACCGATCCGGCGCGGGTGCACCGTGATGACCCCGGCAACCCGGCGAATTGCCCGGTATGGCCGTTGCATCAGCTGTACTCCAGCAACGACACCTGCCAATGGGTGCTGCAAGGCTGCCGCAACGCCAGTATCGGTTGCCTGGAGTGTAAAGGTCCGTTGAGCGATGCTGTGCAGCTTGAACTGCAGCCGCTGCAGGCGCGCGCTGCCGATTATCAGGACAGCCCCGATCTGGTGCGGCAGATTCTTGCCGATGGCGCCGACAAGGCGCGCTCCGAGGCGCGCGAGACCCTTAGCGAAGTGCGTCTTGCCCTTGGCTTGAATTACCGCTGAAGCTATTTCGAGAACAACCATGTCCAGCGCGCTCACCCAGGAAACCCCCGATAGCCAGGCCAATGCCCAGCAGGAGCTGCCATTTGCCTTGGTGTATGGGCAGGCTGTTACCGAAATGCCGCTGGACCTGTACATCCCGCCGGATGCCCTGGAGGTTTTTCTCGAAGCCTTCGAGGGCCCGCTGGATCTGCTGCTGTACCTGATCCGCAAACAGAACATCGATGTGCTGGACATCCCGGTTGCCGAGATCACGCGTCAGTACATGGGCTATGTCGAGCTGATGCAAACCGTGCGTTTGGAACTGGCGGCCGAGTACCTAGTGATGGCGGCCATGCTCGCCGAGATCAAGTCCCGCATGCTATTGCCGCGTTCCAGTGAAGTGGAGGCCGAGGAAGATGATCCACGCGCCGAGCTGATTCGCCGTCTGCAAGAATATGAACGTTACAAAGCGGCGGCTGAAGGTATCGATGGGCTCAGTCGGGTGGGGCGTGACCTCACTGTGCCGCGCCTGGATGCCCCCGAGGCGCGGGCACGCAAGCTGTTGCCGGATGTCAGTTTGGAAGAGGTGCTGTTGTCGATGGCCGAGGTGTTGCGCCGCGCCGACATGTTTGAGAGCCATCAGGTCACGCGTGAGACGCTGTCGACCCGCGAGCGCATGAGTGAAGTGCTTGAACGCCTCAAAGGCGGTGCGTTTGTGCCCTTTGTCAGCCTGTTCAGCGCTGAAGAAGGCAAACTTGGGGTCGTGGTGACCTTTATGGCGGTGCTGGAGTTGATCAAGGAGTCCTTGGTCGAGCTGGTGCAAAACGAGGCTTTCGGGCCCATCCATGTACGTGCTCGGGCTGAGTAAGCATGAATCTTAATGAACCTCGTGAGCTGGCTAGCCTGCTTGAAGCCTTTCTACTGGCGTCCGGCAAGCCGCAATCGCTTGATCGTCTGTTTGAACTCTTTGAAGAGGCTGAACGGCCGGAGCCGGCGGTTTTTAAGAAGGCCCTGGTGCACTTGGGTAAATCCTGTGAGGGCCGCGCGTTCGAGCTTATCGAGGTCGCTTCCGGTTATCGCCTGCAAGTGCGTGAAAAGTACGCGCCTTGGGTCGGCCGTCTGTGGGAGGAGCGACCGCAGCGCTACTCACGCGCCATGCTCGAAACATTGGCGCTGATTGCTTACCGTCAACCGATTACCCGGGGCGAGATCGAGGATGTGCGCGGTGTGGCGGTCAACAGCCATATCGTGAAAACCTTGTTGGAGCGTGAGTGGATTCGGGTCGTCGGCCACCGCGATGTACCGGGTAAGCCGGCCATGTTCGCCACTACTAAAGCCTTTCTCGACCATTTCAACCTGAAAAGCCTCGACCAATTACCGCCATTGGCCGCCCTGCGCGAGCTGGAACCGGAGCCGGTGCTGGCCTTCGAGGATGATCTAGACGCTCCGCAAAGCCTGCAGGCGCGTGCCGACCTGGCCATGGCCGATGAGCCGGCGGTGGAAGCCGGTGAGGAAACCAGCTTCAGCAGCCTGCTGGCTGAACTCGACTCGATGGAGCAGGGCCTCAAGACCGACTTCGACGATTTGCCCGAGCAAGATGACGAGCATGAGGACGCCGAGGAGTCCTGTGAGGCCTTGGATAAAGAACAGCTGCCTGATTAAGAGGCAGTCCGCCTCGAGGGCGTTAGTGCGGTGAAAGATCCCTGCATCAAGCTGTGTAAGTTCGAGCGCGATATTTGTCTCGGTTGCGGGCGCAGCAAGGCTGAGATCAAGGGTTGGAAGAAGCTCTATAAGCCCGACCGGCGTGCCGTGTTGGCCGAGGCGAATATGCGTTTGCTCAGCCTGGCGACCATCGGTCGGCGCAAAGGCTGACGGCCACCGATCAGGAGGCTAGCCTCAATTCGTGCGTGAGCGCCGTGTTTCGCGTATGCTCCGCGCCCCTTCGACGAATAGGCTGTGCCTAAACCGTCCTTATCACCAGAGAAAACACCGGGAGGTGCCCAGATGAGTGAAATTGAAGAATACAGTCCCGCAGGCGAAAAACTGCAGAAAGTCATGGCGCGTATGGGCCTGGCTTCACGCCGTGAAATTGAAGCCTGGATCAGCGCTGGCCGCGTCAAGGTCAACGGCGCCGTTGCCAGTCTTGGCGTGCGCGTCGACCTGCACGATGCGATTGCTGTTGATGGTAAGGTGATTCGCCGCGAAGAAAGCGCCGAGAGCGTGCGCCGCGTGATCATCTACAACAAACCCGAAGGTGAGATCTGCACCCGTGACGACCCAGAAGGCCGTCCGACCGTGTTTGACCGCCTGCCGCGGCCGAAAGAAGGCCGCTGGATCAACATCGGTCGCCTCGACATCAATACCACCGGCTTGCTGATGTTCACCACTGACGGTGAGTTGGCCAACCGCTTGATGCACCCATCCTTCCAGATGGACCGCGAGTACGCCGTGCGCGTGCGTGGTGAAGTCGACGAAGAGATGATCGAGCGCCTGAAAGCTGGCGTTATGCTCGAAGACGGCCCGGCCAAATTCACTGACATCAAAGTCGCGCCGGGTGGCGTGGGCTTTAACCACTGGTATCACTGCGTGGTGATGGAAGGCCGTAACCGCGAAGTGCGCCGCCTGTGGGAATCCCAAGGTCTGGTGGTTAGCCGTCTGAAGCGCGTGCGTTTTGGCCCGGTGTTTATCACCTCGGACCTAACCATGGGTCGCTGGCGCGAAATGGGGCAGCGTGAAGTGGATATCCTCAGCGAAGAGGTCGGCCTCAAGCCGGTAGCCTTGCCGGATATGAAAGAGAAAGCCCGCGATAAGCTTGACCGTTTGCAGCGTAAATCGGCTAAGCCGGTGGGGCGTGCGGCCCGTCCGGAGCGGACCTTGCGTCCGGCCCATGGCGGAGGTTCGGCTGGGGCGGGTGACCAAGCTCGTTCGCGTCCGACACGTGGTGAAGGGGCTGAGCGTTCAGAGCGTGGTGAGCGTCCGGTGCGCAGCCCACGTGCGCCGCGCGACGAGCAGAGCAAAGGTACGCCGGTTGCTGAGCGTCCGAGTGACGTCAACAAGAAACGCCCCGCTAAACCGGGTGCGCAGCGTCCAGGTGTTGGTTTGACTGATCGCCCGGCGCGTAAGCCCGCGGGTGCGCCGGTCAAGCGTCGCAGTTCGCCGACCCGTGAAGGTCAGCGCCCCGGCTTCGGACGCGGCCCTAAGCCGGAGTAAGCATTTCGGCAGATGTAAAAAAGGCGACCTTCGGGTCGCCTTTTTTATGGCCTGCTATCCATGGCGCGCCACTTTGTGGGCCGTCGCTGCACGACGTTAAACATCACTTCCGAGCATTTTCCTGGCTGCTGCGTTTAGCCGGCCATCGACAGGCGATTACGGCCATCGCGCTTGGAGATATACAGCGCCTTGTCAGCGCGACGCAGCAGGCTTTCCATGGACTCGCCTGGCAGCAGCGTGGAGCAGCCGAGGCTGACCGATAACTCAATGGCGCGGTTCTCGACCAGGTACTGGATGCCCAGCACGGCCATGCGCAGACGTTCCCCCACCATCGAGGCGGCTTCGCGGCTGGTGTTGGAGAGCAGCACCATAAACTCCTCGCCACCGTAGCGGAACACCATATCGACATTGCGCAGGCTGTCTTTCAATGCGGTGGCGACGGCTTTCAACGCCTCATCACCGACCAAGTGGCCGTGGCTGTCGTTGATGCGTTTGAAGTGGTCGATGTCGACCATCAGTACAGACAGTGGTTGCAGTGTGCGCCGGGCAATGTCCACCTCGCGCTTGAGGGTTTGCTCCATGGCGATGCGGTTGCCGGTTTCGGTCAACGGATCACGCAGTGCACTTTGCAGGGCTGCGCGGTAGAGCAGGGCGTTGCGCAGCGGGAAGAGCAGGCTGGCGAGCAGCGATTCGAGCTGGCCAAGCTCGTCTTCGCTGAAACGCTGGTTGCGGCGGAACGTCAGCTCACCCAGGTACTCACCTTCATGGTTCAGGCGGTAGCCGGCCGAGTGGTTGGCGCGCTCGCCAAGGTCTAGGCGCAAATCGCAGGAGGCTAATTGGTAGCTCATTGCGCTCAATGGCACCAGACGCTGCACTTCAGTAAAAAACAGTTCGAGGATGCGCTCGGCTTCCAAGGAGGTCTGCAGGCGCAGGCTCAGTTGCTGGCGTAATTGCGCCAAGCTGACTGGTTTCAGGGTTTTCTGAATGCGCCCGGCATAGCCGAGACGCTGCAATTTGGCTGCGTCGAAGTCGATGGTGTTGGATTGATTGTACGGGGCCATGAAACTCTACCTCTTGCGCAGTACGCGACGATAACTGAGCTAGAGCGAATTCCGTGCCAATCGTTAAAATTCGATAAAAGTTGTTTTATTTCAGTAGCTTGAGGTGTTGGTGTGGCGGCGGGCGGCAACGCTTTGCCGGTTAACTGGCGGGCTACTGGCAATCTGATGCCAGTTATCCCTGCCGCCGCCGGAAAACCGGCAGCCCTATTCAGCGTTTATTGTGCGTCAAATGCCTGACCGTTGATGCCGGTGCTGTCCGGGCCCATCAGGTACAAATAAACCGGCATGATCGCTTCGGGCAGCGGGTTGTTGGCCGGGTTTTCCCCAGGGTAGGCCTGAGCGCGCATGTCGGTGCGGGTGGCGCCCGGGTTGACGCTGTTGGCGCGTACGGTGGCGATGCCGTCTATTTCGTCAGCCAGCACCTGCATCAGGCCTTCGGTGGCGAACTTTGAAACCGCATAGGCGCCCCAATAAGCACGGCCCTTGCGGCCGACGCTACTGGAGGTGAATACCACCGAGGCGTCTGACGACAGTTTCAGCAAGGGCAGCAACGTACTGGTGAGCATAAACATGGCGTTGACGTTGATCTGCATGACGCGCATGAAGTTATCGCCGGACAGCTGCTCCAGCGGTGTGCGCGGACCGATGATCGAGGCGTTATGCAGCAGGCCGTCGAGCTTGCCGAACTCGGCTTCGATCATCGCTGCCAGTTCGTCGTACTGGTGCGGTAAGGCGGTTTCCAGGTTGAAGGGGATTACCGCGGCCTGAGGGTGGCCTGCCGCCTCGATGGCGTCATAGACCCGGCTGAGGTTAGCTTCGGTCTTGCCCAGCAGCAGCACCGTGGCGCCGTGGGCGGCGAAGGTTTTGGCGGCAGTTGCGCCAATGCCGCGGCCGGCACCGGTGACCAGAATCACGCGGCCCTTGAGCAGGTCGGGGCGAGCGGCGTAGTCGTACATGGGGGAAACCTCATTTCTTCAGAAGCGGGCAACATCTGTATGGGCCCGACAAGCAATATTCAGCAGCTGCACAGGGCTCGTTCGAGTACTGCGCGCAGTTCCAAGGGGTGATCGACCACCACATCGGCACCCCAATTACGCGGGTTATCCTGGGGGTGGATATAGCCGTAAGTGACGGCTGCTGTTTTGCAGCCGGCCGCGCGGCCGGCTTCGATGTCGCGCTCATCATCGCCGACAAACAGGGTCGCGGCCGGCTCTACGCCCATTTGGGCGCAGGCCAGCAGGATCATCTCGGGGTCGGGTTTGCTGCGGCTGACATGGTCCGGGCATACCAGCACCGCCGAGCGCTCTGCCAGACCAAGCTGTTGCATGATCGGCTCGGCGTAGCGCACCGGCTTGTTGGTCGCCACGCCCCAGATCAGCTTGGCCTGTTCAATTTCATCGAGCAGCTCAGCCATGCCCTCGAAAGGCTTGGTCAGCACCGCGCAATGCGCCTGATAGCGCTCAAGGAACTCCAGGCGCAGGGTCTCGAAACCCTCGCTTTCAGGGGGCATGGCGAAGTTGGCAGCGACCATAGCGCGCGCGCCGCCCGACACTTGATCGCGGATCAATGTGTCCGCAATCGGCGGCAGGCCGCGCTCGGCGCGCATGGCCTGGCAGATGGCGATAAAGTCCGGCGCGCTGTCGAGCAGGGTGCCGTCCATGTCGAATAAAACCGCGCGTAAGCGCATCAGGCCTCCTTGAGGGTTTGGATCATGTAGTTGACGTCAACATCGGCTTCCAGCTTGTAGCGTTTGCTCAGCGGGTTGTAGGTCAGGCCGATGATGTCCTTGACCTGCAGGCCAGCGTCACGGCTCCAAGCGCCCAGCTCGGACGGGCGGATGAATTTCTTGAAATTATGGGTGCCGCGCGGCAGCAGGCGCATCAAGTACTCGGCGCCGATGATGGCGAACATATAGGCCTTGGGATTGCGGTTGATGGTGGAGAAGAACACCTGGCCGCCAGGTTTGACCATACGGTAGCAGGCACGGATCACCGAGGCCGGGTCAGGCACGTGCTCAAGCATTTCCAGGCAGGTGACCACATCGAACTGCTCAGGCATTTCTTCAGCCAAGGCTTCGGCGGTGATCTGTCGGTATTCGACGCTGACGCCGGACTCCAGTTGGTGCAGCTGGGCCACGGCCAGCGGTGCTTCGCCCATGTCGATGCCGGTTACGTTTGCGCCGCGTTGGGCCATGGATTCGCTGAGGATGCCGCCGCCGCAGCCGACGTCCAGCACCTTCTTGCCGGCCAGGCCGACACGCTCGTCGATCCAGTTAACCCGTAAGGGGTTGATGTCATGCAGCGGCTTGAATTCGCTTTCGCGGTCCCACCAGCGGTGTGCGAGGGCTTCGAATTTGGCGATTTCGGCGTGATCGACGTTGCTCATATAAATCCCTGATTCAGGCTGCGGCGAGAGTGGGGCGCCAGGCGCTCATGGTGCCAGTTTCGCCGGGTAGAGTGGACGCCAGTTGGGCGACCAATGTATGTCAGTTTGTCGCAGTGGCCGTTGGCTTAGGCGTTGGAGCGGTTTTACTTGCTGGCAATTTTTGCCCCCCAGGCGCGTGCGGTATGGATGATCCGCTGTTCGTCCAGGCGGGTCAGCTGGCCGGCGTCGAGTAACTGCTTGCCGGCGACCCACAGGTGTTCGACACAGCTGCGGCCACCGGCATACAGCAATTGCGAAACCGGGTCGTACACCGGTTGCTGGGCCAGGCCAGACAAATTGAAGACCGCCATGTCGGCGGCTTTGCCCAGCTCCAGCGAGCCGATCTGCCGGTCCAGGCCGAGGGCGCGGGCGCCATTTAATGTGGCCATGCGCAGGGCGCTATGGGCATTGAGCGCCGTGGCATCGCCGGCTACCGCTTTGGCCAGCAGCGCCGCCGTGCGTGTTTCACCGAGCAAGTCCAAGTCGTTGTTGCTCGCGGCGCCGTCGGTGCCAATAGCGACGTTGACCCCGGCTTGCCAGAGTTTCTCCACCGGGCAGAAACCGCTGGCGAGCTTGAGGTTGGATTCCGGGCAGTGGATCACGCTGGTGTTACTTTGCACCAGCAGGGCCAGGTCTTCATCGTCGATCTGGGTCATGTGCACGGCCTGGAAGCGCGGCCCAAGCAAATCGAGCCGCGCTAAGCGGGCCAGTGGGCGTTCGCCACGCTGCTCAAGGCTTTGCTGCACTTCGAAAGCGGTTTCGTGCACGTGCATATGGATGCCAGCGTCCAGCTCTTCGGCCAGCATGCGGATGTTTTCCAGTTTGTCGTCGCTCACCGTATACGGCGCATGGGGCCCGAACGCGACACTCAGGCGCGGGTGGTGTTTGAGGTCGTCGAATAATGCCAGGCCTTTACGCAGCGCTTCGTCAGCATCGCGCGCGCCGGGAATCGGGAAATCCAGCACCGGAATGGTGATCTGCGCGCGGATGCCGCTGCTGTGCACCAGATGGCTGGCGGTTTCCGGAAAGAAGTACATGTCGGAGAAGCAGGTGATGCCGCCCTTGAGCTGTTCAGCGATGGCCAGCTCGGTGCCATCCTGCACGAACTGCTCGTTAACCCACTTGGCCTCAGCGGGCCAGATGTGCTGCTCCAGCCAGGTCATCAGCGGTAAATCATCCGCTAGGCCGCGAAACAGCGTCATGGCTGCATGGCCGTGGGCATTGACCAGCCCTGGTGTCAGCAAGCGGCCGGGTAGCTCAAGAACTTGCAAGGCGCCGTGTTTGAGCGCCTCGGCGCGTGGCGCAATCAGCGCAATACGGCCATCACGGACACCCAGGCCATGCTCCAGTAACACCACACCAGCGGGCTCGACCGGGACCAGCCAGGTGGGCAGGAGCAAAAGGTCGAGTGGGGCATGGGGCATGGGGACGCTTCCGGCAGTCAGGTGAAGCTGGCGAGTTTATAGGGGAACGCCCTAGGCTTGAAGTCATGCGCAGCTGATCTGGCTTAGTGGGTGTGGTGCTGTGCGTATAATGGTCGGCTTTTTCCGGCGGAGGTGTGTAATGCGCGAGCAATTGCTAGCGGCAGAGAAGGTCAAGGCCATCGAGTGGCGTGACGGCGCTCTGCACCTGCTCGATCAGCGCGCGTTGCCTTTTGAGGAAACCTGGCTGAGCTATCACTCGGCCGCGGATGTGGCCGAGGCAATTCGGAGCATGGTGGTGCGCGGCGCGCCGGCTATTGGTATCGCTGCGGCTTATGCGGTCGTGCTGGCTGCGCGAGTACGCCTTCCGGCTGGTGGCGACTGGCGCTTGGCGATTCAGGCGGATTTTGACCTGCTGGCGGCTTCGCGCCCCACAGCGGTTAACCTGTTCTGGGCGCTCAAGCGCATGCGTGATCGGCTTGATCGGCTCAAAAGCAGTGACGACCCCTTGGCGCTGCTGGAAGCTGAAGCTGTTGGTATCCATCAGAGCGATCGCGACGCCAACTTGACCATGGCCCAGCTGGGCGTCGAGTTAATTCGCAAACATCAAGCCAATCAGCAGAACCTGTTGACCCACTGCAACGCTGGCGCGCTGGCCACTGGCGGCTTCGGCACCGCGCTTGGGGTGATTCGTGCAGCTTTTCACGACGGTTTGCTGGAGCGTGTGTACGCCGATGAAACCCGTCCCTGGCTGCAGGGTTCGCGCCTGACTGCTTGGGAGTTGGCGGTCGATGGCATTCCCGTGACGGTAAATGTCGACTCTGCGGCTGCGCACCTGATGAAAACCCGTGGCATCACCTGGGTAATTGTCGGGGCTGACCGAATTGCTGCCAATGGTGACGTGGCCAACAAGATCGGCACCTATCAATTGGCGGTCAATGCCATGCACCACGGCGTGCGCTTTATGGTGGTGGCCCCCAGTTCGACCATTGATATGGCCGCCGAGCACGGCGATGACATTGTGCTGGAGGAGCGCGATGCCAGCGAGTTGCTGGAGTTGGGGGGCAAGCGTATTGCCGGGGACGTGGCGGCGCTAAATCCGGTGTTCGATATAACCCCGGCCGACCTGATTGATTTTCTCGTCACCGAAAAGGGTGTCATCGACCGCCCGGATGCCGAGAAAATGGCGCAATTGATGTGCCGCAAGCGCCTGCATTAACTGTTGTTTATTCGCTCGCGCAGGTCCTGGAGAGTCTGGGAGCCCACGGTCAAGCAAGGTGCAGTGGAGTAACAGCTCTACTGGTCAAGCAGTCGAGTAAACGTGATGCGCGAGTAGTAGATGGGCATGACTCATTTCGCTTGCCGGGAGTGCTTTCAATGCCGGATAGCCGAGTGCAGTTGTTTTCGACTGTCTGCTAGTCGTCAGGCTGGTGCTGGGGATAGGTGCGGCGCGGTGATTGTGGTAAGCTCCGGCGGTTTTCAGGGGCGCCTATTGCGGGCCTCTTACCTGCGCAGATACATGGCATAACTTATTGATTTGTCGTGAGTCGCCGGAAGCCTTAACGGCGCGGCGACAGGCTCCACACCACTCAGGATGAGCGGCGCGGAGTTTCACCAGAAAAAGGAACAAGGCTACTCATGGGCGAACTGGCCAAAGAAATCCTCCCGGTCAATATTGAAGACGAACTCAAGCAGTCTTACCTCGATTACGCGATGAGCGTGATCGTTGGGCGAGCGCTGCCGGATGCACGCGACGGCTTGAAGCCCGTGCACCGCCGTGTGCTGTTTGCCATGAGTGAGTTGAATAACGATTGGAACAAGGCATACAAGAAGTCCGCCCGCGTGGTCGGTGACGTCATCGGTAAGTATCACCCTCACGGTGATACGGCGGTGTACGACACCATCGTGCGGATGGCTCAGCCTTTCTCCCTGCGTTATTTGCTGGTCGACGGCCAAGGCAACTTCGGTTCGGTGGACGGTGACAACGCCGCCGCCATGCGTTACACCGAAGTGCGCATGACCAAGCTGGCCCATGAGCTGCTGGCTGACCTGCATAAAGAAACTGTGGATTGGGTGCCGAACTACGACGGCACCGAGATGATCCCAGCGGTCATGCCGACCCGGGTGCCTAACCTGCTGGTTAACGGTTCCAGCGGTATCGCCGTGGGCATGGCGACCAACATTCCACCGCACAACCTCACCGAAGTGATCAATGGCTGCTTGGCCCTGATCGATAACGGCGAGCTGACCGTCGATGAGCTGATGCAGTACATCCCCGGTCCAGACTTCCCCACGGCGGCGATCATCAACGGTCGCGCCGGCATCATTGAGGCCTACCGCACCGGCCGTGGCCGCATCTATATGCGTGCCCGGGCGATTATCGAAGACATCGACAAGGTTGGCGGTCGCCAGCAGATCATCGTCAGCGAGCTGCCGTACCAGCTGAACAAAGCGCGCTTGATCGAGAAGATCGCCGAGCTGGTTAAAGAGAAGAAACTCGAAGGCATCACCGAGCTGCGTGACGAATCTGACAAAGACGGCATGCGCATCGTTATCGAGCTGCGTCGCGGTGAAGTGCCAGAAGTGGTGCTCAACAACCTCTACGCGCAAACCCAGATGCAGTGCGTGTTTGGCATCAACGTAGTGGCGCTGATCGACGGCCAGCCGAAAGTCCTTAATCTCAAGGACATGCTCGAAGCCTTTATTCTGCACCGCCGTGAAGTGGTTACCCGGCGCACGGTGTTTGAGCTGCGTAAAGCCCGTGAGCGTGGTCATATTCTCGAAGGTCAGGCCGTTGCGCTGTCCAACATTGACCCGGTAATCGCACTGATCAAAGCCTCGCCGACTCCAGCGGAAGCCAAAATCGCGCTGATGGCCAATGCCTGGGAATCCAGCGCCGTAGAGGCGATGGTTGAGCGCGCCGGGGCAGATTCGTGCCGGCCGGACGATCTCGATCCGCAGTACGGCCTGCGTGACGGCAAATACTTCCTGTCGCCGGAACAAGCCCAAGCCATTCTTGAACTGCGCTTGCACCGTTTGACCGGGCTTGAGCATGAAAAACTGCTGGCCGAGTACCAGGAAATCCTCACCCAGATCGGCGAGCTACTGCGCATCCTCAATAGCGCCGTGCGCCTGATGGAAGTGATCCGTGAAGAGCTGGAGGCGATCAAGGCCGAGTTTGGCGACGCACGTCGCACCGAAATTCTCGATAACCGCCTTGACCTGACCCTGGCCGACCTGATCACCGAAGAAGAGCGGGTCGTGACCATCTCTCATACCGGTTACGCCAAGTCGCAACCGCTGACTGCCTACCAGGCGCAGCGCCGTGGTGGTAAAGGCAAATCGGCCACCGGGATCAAGGATGAGGATTATATTGCGCACCTGTTGGTCGCCAACAGCCACGCCACCCTCTTGCTGTTCTCCAGCAAGGGCAAGGTGTACTGGCTGAAAACCTACGAAATCCCTGAAGCCTCACGTGCGGCCCGTGGTCGTCCGCTGGTCAATCTGTTGCCGCTGGATGAGGGCGAGCGCATCACCGCGATGCTGCAGATCGATCTGGAAGCCTTGCGTCAGCAAGCCCCGGAAGGCGATGAGCAGGACGATATCGAAGGCGTTGTGGTTGAGGCTGAAGAAATCGAAGACCTGGTTGAAGGCGATGATGCCGACGACGAGACCCCAGATGAGCCGACCGGTGCCTACATCTTTATGGCTACGGCCAAAGGCACTGTGAAAAAGACCCCGCTGGTGCAGTTCAGCCGTCCGCGCAGCTCGGGCCTGATCGCCCTCAAGCTGGACGAAGATGACACCCTTATCTCTGCCGCCGTCACTGACGGCGCTCGCGAAGTGATGATGTTCTCTGATGGCGGCAAGGTCATTCGCTTTAAAGAAAGCAAAGTCCGCACCATGGGCCGTACCGCTCGCGGTGTGCGTGGTATGCGTCTGCCGGCAGGGCAGGAGATTATCTCCATGCTGATTCCGGAAGCCGATGCGCAGATTCTCACCGCCTCTGAGCGCGGTTACGGCAAGCGCACGGCGATGGACGAGTTCCCGCGTCGTGGTCGTGGCGGTCAGGGCGTGATCGCCATGGTCAGCAACGAGCGTAACGGTAAGCTGGTGGGCGCCGTGCAGGTGCTTGAAGGCGAAGAAATCATGCTGATTTCCGATCAGGGTACCCTGGTGCGTACCCGCGTTAGCGAAATCTCCAGCCTCGGCCGTAACACCCAGGGCGTGACCCTGATCAAGCTGGCCAAGGATGAAACCCTGGTTGGTCTTGAGCGTGTGCAGGAGCCTTCGGCGGAAGACGACGAAGAGTTGCTGGAAGGTGAAGAGCAGCTTGGCGCCGAAGAGGGCTTTGAGGGCGTGGTTGAGGATGCAGGTGATGCGCCCGAGGCTGCTGCTGACGAAAGCCCAATCAGCGAAGAGTGATTGGTGTAAGTCGTAGGGTGGGTTGAGCTCAGCGATACCCATCAAACGCTTAGAGCTTGCCGCTCATCCTGAGTCGATAGGAGTCTGCTTGATGGGTTACGCCTTCGGCTAACTCATCCTGCGGGGCGGGGCTAAAGCAGTGGATGCGTCATCGCGAGGTGCGTTGATGCTCGGTGAATCTGAGAGAGAGTGGATGTGAGCAAGCGAGCCTTTAACTTCTGCGCCGGCCCGGCCGCGCTTCCTGAAGCTGTTCTGCAACGCGCCCAGGCGGAACTCCTCGATTGGCAAGGCAAAGGCCTGTCGGTCATGGAGATGAGTCACCGCAGCGAGGAGTACACCTCGATCGCGGAAAAGGCCGAACAAGACCTGCGTGACCTGATGGAAATTCCATCGGATTACAAGGTGCTGTTTCTGCAAGGCGGTGCCAGCCAGCAGTTCGCTGAAATTCCACTCAACCTGCTGCCTGAAGACGGGGTTGCTGATTACGTCGACACCGGTATCTGGTCGAAGAAAAGCATCGAAGAGGCCAGCCGCTACGGCAATGTTAATGTCGCCGCCAGCGCCAAGCCTTACGACTATTTCGCCATTCCTGGGCAGAACGAATGGCAGTTGTCGAAAGACGCCGCTTACCTGCACTACGCCAGCAATGAAACCATTGGTGGCCTGCAGTTTGACTGGGTTCCCGAAGTCGGTGACGTGCCGCTGGTAGCGGACATGTCCTCCGACATCCTTTCGCGGCCGATTGATGTGTCGAAATTCGGCCTGATCTACGCCGGCGCGCAGAAGAATATCGGCCCCAGCGGTCTGGTGGTGACCATCGTTCGCGAAGACCTGCTCGGCCGTGCCCGCAGCGTTTGCCCGACCATGCTCAACTACAAAATCGCCGCCGATAACGGCTCGATGTACAACACCCCGGCGACCTTCTCCTGGTACCTGTCTGGCCTGGTGTTCGAGTGGCTGAAAGAGCAGGGCGGCGTCGCCGCGATGGAACGCATCAATCGCGCTAAGAAAGACCTGCTGTACAAAGCCATCGATACCAGTGACTTCTACAGCAACCCGATTGCGCACAACGCGCGCTCTTGGATGAACGTGCCATTCCGTCTTGCTGACGAGAAACTGGATAAACCGTTCCTCGCCGGCGCCGATGAGCGCGGTCTGCTCAACCTCAAAGGTCACCGTTCGGTCGGCGGTATGCGCGCCTCGATCTATAACGCGGTGGGCATGGACGCTGTTGAGGCGCTGGTTGCCTACATGGCCGAGTTCGAAAAGGAGCACGGCTGATGACCGATGTAATTTCTGAGCAAGAGTTGCAGGCGCTGCGCCTGCGTATCGATAGCCTCGATGAAAAGATTCTCGCGCTGATCAGTGATCGCGCCAGCTGCGCCGAAGAAGTGGCGCGGGTGAAGATGAAGGCCCTGCCGGAAGGCGAGAAACCGGTGTTCTATCGCCCAGAGCGTGAAGCCCAGGTGCTCAAACGCATCATGGAGCGCAATCAAGGGCCGCTGGGCAATGAGGAAATGGCGCGCTTGTTCCGCGAAATTATGTCTTCGTGCCTGGCCTTGGAAAACCCGCTGAAGGTTGCGTATCTCGGTCCTGAGGGCACGTTCTCGCAAGCGGCGGCGATGAAACACTTTGGTCACGCGGTGATCAGCGTGCCGATGGCTGCGATCGATGAAGTGTTCCGTGAAGTGGCCGCCGGTGCGGTCAACTTTGGCGTAGTCCCGGTGGAAAATTCCACTGAAGGCGCGATCAATCACACCCTCGACAGCTTCCTCGAACACGACATGGTCATCTGCGGCGAAGTTGAGCTGCGCATTCACCACCACCTGTTGGTCGGTGAAACCACCAAGACTGACAAAATCACCCGTATCTATTCTCACGCCCAGTCCCTGGCGCAATGCCGCAAATGGCTGGACGCGCATTACCCCAATGTTGAGCGTGTGGCGGTATCGAGTAACGCCGATGCGGCCAAGCGCGTTAAGGGTGAGTGGAACAGCGCGGCAATTGCCGGTGACATGGCGGCCAGCCTGTATGGGCTGACCAAGCTGGCGGAGAAAATTGAGGACCGCCCGGACAACTCCACGCGCTTCCTCATTATTGGCAGCCAGGAAGTGCCGCCGACCGGTGATGACAAGACCTCGGTGATCATTTCCATGAGCAACAAGCCGGGTGCGCTGCATGAGTTGTTGGTGCCATTCCACAACAACGGTATCGACCTGACCCGCATCGAAACCCGTCCGTCGCGCAGCGGTAAATGGACCTACGTGTTCTTTATCGACTTCGTTGGTCACCATCGCGATCCGCTGATCAAAGACGTGCTGGAAAAGATCAATCAGGAAGCCGTGGCGCTCAAAGTGCTGGGCTCCTACCCCAAGGCGGTACTTTAAAACTGCTGCGGCAAGCGCCAAGTCTCAAGCTACACGCGTATCGACGCCGGGCTGTACTTGGGGCTTGCGGCTTTAAGCGTGAGGCTTTGTTATGACCGATTTCCTCGCCTTGGCCCAGCCAGGCGTACAGCAGTTGTCGCCCTATGTGCCAGGCAAGCCGGTGGATGAGTTGGCCCGTGAGCTGGATCTGGATCCGGCCAGCATCGTCAAGTTAGCCAGTAACGAAAACCCGCTGGGCCCCAGCGCCAAGGTGCTGGAGGCCATTCGCAATGAGCTGGCCGAGCTGACGCGTTACCCCGATGGTAATGGCTTTGAGTTGAAAAGCCGCTTGGCCCAGCGTTGCGCTGTGCAGATCAATCAGGTCACTTTGGGCAATGGCTCCAACGACATTCTTGATCTGGTCGCCCGCGCCTACCTAGCGCCAGGCCTGAATGCGGTATTCAGCCAGTACGCCTTTGCCGTCTACCCGATTGCTACCCAGGCCGTGGGCGCAGAGGGCAGGGTGGTGCCGGCTAAAGACCATGGTCACGACCTAGAAGCCATGCTTGCCGCCATCGATGGCAATACCCGTGTGGTATTTATCGCCAACCCGAACAACCCGACCGGCACTTGGTTTGGCCCTGATGCACTGGAGCGCTTTCTCGTCCGTGTGCCGGCGAATGTGCTGGTGGTGCTGGACGAGGCCTATATCGAATACGCCGAAGGTGATGAACTGCCGGATGGCCTCAAGTACCTTTCGCGGTACGAAAATCTACTGGTTTCACGCACTTTCTCTAAAGCCTACGGTCTGGCATCACTGCGGGTGGGTTACGCGCTTAGCTCGGCGCAGATTGCCGACGTGCTAAACCGTGTGCGCCAGCCGTTCAATGTAAACAGCCTGGCTCTGGCAGCGGCCTGTGCCGCGCTGGACGATGTTGACTATCTGGTGCAAAGCCGCCAGCTCAATGATGCAGGCATGGCGCAGCTTGAAGCAGGCTTGCGCGACTTGGGGCTGGATTGGATTGCGTCCAAGGGCAACTTTATTGCCGTGGATTTTGGCCGTGATACGGCTGCAATCAACCAGGCATTGTTGCGCGCCGGGGTGATTGTGCGGCCGGTGGCGGGTTACGGTATGCCGAATTTTCTGCGTGTATCGATTGGCTTGCCGGCTGAAAACGCCCGTTTCCTTGAGGCCCTGGCTGAGGTGTTGGGCGCGTGAGTGATTCGAGCGCTGTTGTCACTCCGCTGCAATCTGCCACGCCTAAGCTCGGCCGCCTGGTGGTGGTTGGGCTCGGCTTGATCGGCGGTTCTTTCGCCAAAGGGCTGCGCGAACTGGGCTTGTTTCAAGAGGTGGTCGGGGTTGATCTGGATGCTGAGTCACGGCGTCTGGCTGTTGAGTTGGGCGTGGTTGATCGCTGTGAGACTGACCTGGCTGTTGCGTGTCAGGGCGCTGCGGTCATTCAAATGGCCGTGCCCATTCTGGCCATGGAAAAGTTGCTCGGTGAACTGGCTAAGCTTGATTTGGGCGATGCGGTAGTCACCGATGTGGGCAGCGCTAAGGGCAATGTGGTGCGTGCGGCGCGCCTGGCCTTTGCTGACCGGTCAGTGCGCTTTGTTCCGGGTCACCCGATAGCCGGTTCTGAGCAAAGCGGTGTTGAAGCGGCCAATATTGAGTTGTTTCGTCGGCATAAAGTGGTGCTTACGCCCAGTGAGCAGAGTGATGATGCGGCCTTGGCGCTGATTGACAGCCTGTGGCGCGAGCTGGGTGCGGATGTCGAGCATATGGCCGTCGAGCATCATGATCAGGTGCTGGCAGCGACCAGCCACTTGCCGCACTTGTTGGCATTTACTCTGGTGGACTCACTGGCCAAGCGCAGTGAGAACCTGGAGATCTTTCGTTACGCTGCCGGTGGTTTTCGCGATTTCACGCGGATTGCCGGCAGTGATCCGGTTATGTGGCATGACATCTTCCTCGCTAATCGCGAGGCGGTGCTGCGCACGCTGGACGTATTTCGCGACGATCTCGACGCCTTGCGCGACGCGGTTGACGCAGGGGACGGGCATCAATTGCTGGGCGTATTCACGCGCGCCCGCGTTGCTCGTGAGCATTTCGGCAAAATTCTCGCCCGTAGGGCCTATGTGGACGCTATGCACTCGAACGATCTGATTTTTCTGGCTAATCCTGGCGGTAAACTCTCCGGACGTATCCGTGTTCCGGGCGACAAATCCATCTCGCACCGCTCAATCATGCTGGGTTCGCTGGCAGAAGGCGTTACCGAGGTTGAGGGTTTCCTTGAGGGTGAGGATGCTCTGGCAACCATCCAGGCGTTTCGCGACATGGGCGTGGTCATCGAAGGTCCGCACCATGGTCGAGTAACTGTGCATGGCGTTGGCTTGCGTGGCCTTAAAGCGCCACCTGGTCCGATTTATTTGGGTAATTCGGGCACCTCGATGCGCCTGCTTTCCGGTCTGCTCGCCGCACAGTCTTTCGACACGACCTTGACCGGCGATGCCTCGCTGTCCAAGCGTCCAATGAACCGCGTAGCCAAGCCGTTGCGCGCCATGGGTGCAATCATTGAGACCGGCCCTGAAGGCCGTCCGCCTTTGACAGTTCGTGCCGGCGGCATCTTGGGTGGTATGACCTATGAAATGCCGATGGCCAGCGCTCAGGTTAAATCCTGCATGCTGTTGGCGGGTTTGTATGCGGCAGGTTCGACCACGGTGATTGAGCCTGCGCCAACCCGTGACCATACCGAGCGAATGCTGCGTGGCTTCGGTTATCCGGTTACGGTCGAAGGTAACTCGGCGACTGTGGAGTCGGGTCACAAGCTGATCGGTACGCACATCGAAGTGCCAGCCGATATTTCTTCGGCAGCTTTCTTCCTTGTGGCTGGCAGCATCGCCGAGAACTCCGAACTGCTTCTGGAGCATGTTGGGGTCAACCCGACGCGCACCGGTGTTATCGATATCCTCCGATTGATGGGCGGCGACATCACTCTGGAAAATGAGCGTGAAGTCGGTGGCGAGCCAGTGGCGGATATTCGTGTGCGCAGTGCCAAGCTCAAAGGCATCAATATCCCGGAAGATCTGGTGCCGCTGGCTATTGATGAGTTCCCTGTATTGTTCATCGCCGCTTCAGTCGCAGAAGGCCGTACCGTGCTGCGTGGCGCTGAAGAGCTGCGGGTCAAGGAGTCTGATCGAATTCAGGTGATGGCTGACGGCCTGATTACCTTGGGCGTCAAGGCTGAGCCAACGCCGGACGGCATCATTATCGAGGGCGGCAGCATCGGCGGCGGTGAAGTGTGGGCGCACGGCGATCATCGCATTGCCATGGCTTTCAGCGTGGCTTCGCTGCGCGCTACTGCGCCGATCCGCATTCATGACTGTGCCAACGTCGCTACCTCGTTTCCTAACTTCCTCGCGCTGTCGGCTCAGGTTGGTCTGCGTGTTAGCGAGGAGGGCAAGGCATGATTGTCGCGCCGGTTATTACCATCGACGGCCCAAGCGGTTCGGGTAAAGGCACTATCGCCGGCTTGCTGGCTAAGCAGTTGGGCTGGAATCTGCTGGACTCAGGCGCGCTTTATCGTCTGCTGGCGTTTGCTGCGGGTAATCATGGCGTCGACCTGACCAATGAAGAGGCGATGAAGTTGCTCGCTGCTCATCTGGATGTCCAGTTCATTGCTGCCGGCGATGGTCACGGCCAACGCATCATTCTGGAAGGTGAAGAAGTCACCGATCTGATTCGTAACGAGCAGGTCGGAGCCGGCGCCTCGTTGGTGGCGTCGCTGCCTGCGGTGCGCGATGCGCTGCTGCAGCGGCAACAGGCGTTCCAAGAAATGCCAGGGTTGGTCGCCGATGGTCGCGACATGGGGACAGTGGTTTTCCCCGATGCGCCGTTGAAGGTTTTCCTCACCGCCAGCGCCGAGGAACGTGCCCGTCGCCGCTACTTGCAGTTGAAGGCCAAAGGCGATGATGTTAATCTCGCGAGTCTTCTTGATGAGATTCAGGCGCGCGACGAGCGTGATACTCAGCGTGCAGTGGCTCCGCTCAAACCGGCGGCCGATGCAATTCAGCTGGATTCAACTGAACTCTCAATTGAAAAAGTGCTTGAACGAATTCTCAGTGAAGTCGCTAACCGCGACCTCGCTGGATGACCAGAGCCCCAGCTGCTTAAGCTGGCCGGCTCGCCAAGGAAGCTTGCGGGGATCCCAGTCCTAGACCCGATTGCTTCTTTTTATATAAACGTACCCACATTGTCTGGAGTGTGGTTTGGGCGGATTCCCTGCCCTGAATCAACAGGAATTAAAATGAGCGAAAGCTTTGCTGAACTGTTTGAAGAAAGCCTAAAAACCCTGAACCTTCAGGCTGGCTCAATCATCACCGCTATCATCGTCGATATCGATTACCAAGCTGGTTGGGTAACCGTTCACGCTGGTTTGAAGTCGGAAGGCCTCATCCCGCTGGAGCAGTTCCACAACGACGCTGGCGAATTGACCATCAAGGTTGGTGACGAAGTTCACGTTGCGCTGGACGCGGTTGAAGATGGCTTTGGTGAAACCAAGCTGTCCCGTGAAAAAGCCAAGCGTGCTGAGTGCTGGATCGTTCTGGAAGCAGCTTTCGCCGCTGAGGAAGTGGTTACGGGCGTTATCAACGGTAAGGTTAAGGGCGGCTTCACAGTCGACGTTAACGGCATCCGTGCGTTCCTGCCAGGTTCCTTGGTCGATGTCCGTCCAGTGCGTGATACCACTCACTTGGAAGGCAAAGAGCTCGAATTCAAAGTTATCAAGCTGGACCAGAAGCGCAACAACGTTGTCGTTTCCCGTCGCAGCGTCCTCGAAGCCGAGAACTCCGCAGAGCGCGAAGCGCTGCTGGAATCCCTGCAGGAAGGTCAGCAAGTTAAAGGTATCGTTAAGAACCTCACGGATTACGGCGCATTCGTCGATCTGGGTGGCGTCGATGGCCTGCTGCACATCACCGACATGGCTTGGAAGCGTATCAAGCATCCGTCCGAAATCGTCAACGTTGGTGACGAGATCGACGTTAAGATCCTCAAGTACGATCGTGAACGCAACCGTGTTTCCCTCGGCCTTAAGCAGCTGGGCGAAGATCCATGGGTTGCCATCAAGGCGCGTTACCCGCAGGACACCCGTGTTACTGCGCGCGTAACCAACCTGACCGACTACGGCTGCTTCGCAGAGCTGGAAGAAGGCGTGGAAGGCCTGGTGCACGTATCCGAAATGGATTGGACCAACAAAAACATCCATCCTTCGAAAGTCGTTAACGTCGGCGACGAAGTGGAAGTTATGGTTCTGGATATCGACGAAGAGCGTCGTCGTATCTCCCTCGGCATCAAGCAGTGCAAAACTAACCCGTGGGAAGATTTCTCCGGTCAGTTCAACAAGGGCGACAAGATCTCCGGTACCATCAAGTCGATCACTGATTTCGGTATCTTCATTGGTCTGGATGGCGGCATCGACGGCCTCGTTCACCTCTCCGACATCTCCTGGAACGAAGTAGGCGAAGAAGCTGTTCGCCGCTTCAAGAAGGGCGACGAGCTGGAAACTGTGATCCTCTCTGTTGATCCAGAGCGCGAGCGCATTTCCTTGGGTATCAAGCAGCTGGAAGAAGACCCGTTCTCCGACTACGTTGCTGTTAACGATAAAGGCACCATCGTGCGCGGCATCGTTAAAGAAGTTGACGCCAAAGGCGCCATCATCACCCTGGCCGATGGTATCGAAGCAACTCTGAAAGCCTCTGAAATCAGCCGTGACCGCGTTGAAGACGCGCGTAACGTTCTGAAAGAAGGCGAAGAAGTAGAAGCCAAGATCATCAGTGTTGACCGTAAGAGCCGCGTAATCAGCTTGTCGGTTAAGTCGAAAGACGTTGAAGACGAAAAAGAAGCAATCCAGAGCCTGCGCGATAAGCCAGCCACCTCCGACATTGCTGCGGGCCCGACCACCCTTGGTGATCTGCTCCGCGCGCAAATGGAAAAGCAGAACTAAGTTCAGCCAATCCAGAAAAAGGGCGACTTCGGTCGCCCTTTTTTGTGCCTGAAATTCGCTAAGGTGTTGTTTTATAGGCTGTTCAAATTGGTTCAGGCATGCTAAAACCGTTCTATCTAGTGATCTAGCCGCTTGAAAAAGAAGGGAAAACCATGACCAAGTCGGAGTTGATCGAGCGCATCGTCACCCATCAGGGGCAGCTCTCATCAAAGGATGTCGAGTTAGCGATCAAGACCATGCTGGAGCAAATGTCGCAGGCGCTGTCGACCGGTGATCGCATCGAGATTCGCGGCTTTGGTAGCTTCTCGTTGCACTACCGTGCGCCGCGGGTAGGGCGAAATCCCAAGACTGGCGACTCCGTTAGCTTGGACGGCAAGTTTGTGCCGCACTTCAAGCCGGGCAAAGAGTTACGTGATCGAGTGAATGAGGACGAGTAAGAGGCTTTTCAGTCGTTACTAGTCCGTGGCGCTGCTAATCCCTGTTGCCTGAGCAAGAAAGCCCATCAATGCCAAGTTTTAAGTGGCGCTTCGAGCAATTTTCAGCTTATTGGGTTTTTGTGAAGCTTTTCGTTTGTCCTTAGCTGTGGCTGGGATGCTTAATGCTGATCTCGATGCATCTCTATTCACGGGTATGTACCTCCTTATAAAAGGCGAGCTCTCCAAAAGCTACGAATTCAGATTGTGTGCTTCTCTCGCTGGGGGTAGTCCTGAGACTATTTGATGTCGGGTTATCTATAGCATCTGGGTACTAGTGTATTTTCATTGCGGCGAAGAAGGTCTGAGCGATGCAGGGATGTACCTATGTGTAAAATTTCAAGTGCTGCGCCTGTGGGAATTGTTGGGTAGGCATGGCAAAATGCCTGAGTGAGCTCAAGGTGGCTGGTTAGGCGGTGCAGTATCAATAATAACGAGTCAGCGCTTATTAGGTAGCGAAAACGCGCACGGGGCAGTCAGTTTGGCTGGTCCAAATAACGTATACCCATGCCATTTACATGGTATGCCTTGGGCGATTGCCATCCAAGCAGCCAGTCTCACCCTGTTCAAATAATCATTTTTTCAAAATATGGATTTACAGTGACCGAGCAAACATATCAACGCCAAGCCAGTGATGATGAGATCGACCTTGTTGAGCTATTTCAAAGCCTGTGGGCGCAAAAATGGTTGATGATCCTTGTGACTTTATTGTTCGCAGTGGCTGCAGCCTCGTATGCATTTCTCAGTAAGCCCGTTTATGAGGTGAGCGCTACCGTGTTGCCGCCATCTCTTAGTGATATTGCCGGTTTCAACTTGGGTAGAACTGGCGAAAATAATGGCGGGTTAGAGCCGTTTTTAATTGATGATGTGTATGCCGTGTTCACTCGAAATTTACAGTCGGATAGATCGCTGCGTAAATTTTTTAAAGAGTTTTATTTGACGTCTTTGGATGATACTCAGCGCCTTGGATCTCAATATAATATTTATAGAGAATTTAAAGATAAATTCAGTGTGAAGGCTGTGGATAAAAATCAGCCTGAACGTTATTCGATTGTTATTGAACATTATAATCCTGAATTGGCATCAGCTTGGGCTAAGCAGTATATCGATCAAGTGGCTGAGCGGTCGTTAGATGAAATGTTGCTGAATGCTGATCGCGAACTTGCTGTGCGAGCACGTAATATTCAGCAGCAGATAAAATCAGAGCGTGACAGTGCCAAAGCTCGTAGAGAAGACCGTACAGTTCAATTGCAGGAGGCACTAACCGTTGCCGATACGATAGGGTTCGTCAATCCTCCCGTTGTTAATACTGAGCTCTCCGCCTTTATGGATGGCAGTTTGATGTATATGCGGGGTTCTAAAGCATTGCGTGCAGAGTTGGAGGTTTTGTTGGCGCGAACGTCAGATGATCCGTTTATTCCAGTGCTGCGTGATCTCGAAGCAAAATATCAGTTGTTTGCCGGTGTTAGTCCTGAGCCGAGCAATGTTGCCGTTTTCCGTCAAGACGGTGATATCGAGGTGCCAGATCAGCCCATAAAGCCGAAGAAGGCGCTGATCGTAGCGTTGGGCATCGTACTAGGCGGTATGTTGGGCGTGTTTATTGCGCTGATTCGCGTGATGTTAATAAACCGTTCGACTATGAATACTTTGAAAAAGACCTACTGAGTTATGGAGAGCTTTCCAGGGTCCACTTTCTGGTTTTTATGATGAAGCATAGGGCCTTTGCGGATTCTGAGCACCTTACTTAAGCGGCACACCATAAGTTCCACCATATCTAGGTTGATAGATGTGTGGAAGAACTTGATTGGCTTGATCAAGCTGCAGTCTCTAGGTTGAAGGTATTCGTCCTGCTTGCATGCTTCTGCTGGTTCAATTACTGCGATCAGGTGATGGTGGGGCGCGATATGAAACGATCCACTTGCGCCAGTAGTTTTTGAGGTGAGTTTGGAGTGTATAGCTGACACTGATCACCACTCCCAGCTTCCATCGTGTGCGGAGAGCGTGCTAGCTGCTGGAATCATTGCGGTGGTAGAGGGCTGTCTGTCTTTTTACGCATCGATGGCTGTAAGAAGCTCGATAAGAATAGTGAGCTACACAAATGCAAACGCAAGATTGACAAAACACAAACCTAGGTGTGCGTGAGGTTCGAGCTAGTTTCGCGTTATGGCGGTTTGGCTATACTTAAATGCACTCCGTGACTGATGAGCAGCAATGCATCAGTTGATGTTGTAATTTGCACTGTCAAATCTGTGAATGGCTCGCCGACATTTACTCGCAAACTTGGGGTATGTTCGATTCATTAAATTAGTGAGTGTCTGTGCGTAAAAAGCTATTAATTTTAGTGCTGCATCAGTCATGTTGTTTAAGTGGGCTATAGTATGTGTGTTAATTTGAGTTTTATATAAGATACTATAATCGTAGTCAGGGCAAGTGATGTCTAAAGTAGTGGTGCGCTTTGCTAATGTAATACTTCGGGGTGCGACGCTCTCATGCAAGTTTTTACTTATTTTTATGTTGGCAAGCTACTTGGATCCTACGGATCTTGGGTTGTATGGTTTATTGGTCGTGTCCATTGATTTTGCAGTATTTGTGGTTGGTGTTGATTTCTACACATATTCAAATCGTGAGTTAATCAAGCGCGGGGTTGGGGATTGGGGGGATATATTTAAAGCTCAAATTTCAGTGTCGCTTTTTATGCTTTCATTAGTAGTGCCTGTTTTTGTTTTTGTTTTTGTTTTTGAGTTTCTACCTTGGGGTGTGTTTAATTGGTTTATTCCATTATTAGTCGTAGAGTATTTCGCTCAAGAGCTGAATAGGGTTCTGGTTGCTATATCAAAGCAGTTTATTGCTAGTGTTGTACTGTTCGTGCGTTCAGGGGTGTGGGTGGTTGCTGTTGCGCTGATGTTGTATTACGAGCCAGCTACTCGGAATTTAGATGTTGTTTTGTCTTTTTGGTTTTTTGGAAGTTTATTCGCCTGTATTGTCGGGGTTTCAGTGGTTTGCAAGCAGGAGGTTAAAGGGTGGGTGCGCCCCATAGATTATAGCTGGGTTAAGCTTGGGCTGTGGGTGGCGTTCCCATTCTTGCTTTCAACATTGGCCTTGCGGGGTATTTTTACTGTTGATCGCTACTGGATGGAGAGTCTTTTGGGGTTGGAAGCGCTAGGGGCTTATGTGCTTTTTATCGGTATGGCAAATGTAGTTGTCTCTTTTTTGGATGCGGGAGTGTTTGTTTTTATCTATCCGGGTCTTATTAAAGCGCACGAAGAAAATAATAGTGAAGCCTTTCGTTTATTCATGCGCAAGTTAATAGTTCAAGGTTTTGTTGTTGGTGTTTCTTTAAGTTTTGCTTTGTATGCGGTGCTGGGTGTGGCTATCGATTTTATTGATAAGCCGATTTTTATAGCGTATGAGTGGATGTTTCCTTGGATTATGCTGGCTAATCTTATCTATTGCTTGGGGATGATTCCTCAGTTCGGGCTTTATGCGCAAGGTTTTGATAGGGACATTGTGCGCAGTCAAGTCGTTAGTTTTGCAGTATTTTTATTTGTGGTTTATTCGGTTTCAAATATAAGTCCCGAGGCAGCTGTAATTGTAGGGTTGATTTGCTCTTTAAGTGTTGGTGCCGGGTGGAAGGCAGTGATGTATTTTACAAAGACTCCACAAAATTATCGAATTATTTAATATTTACTTATTAAGGAGGATATATATTTCTCCTGGAGGCTTCGTAATGGATGCTATGCTTAATCTGATAGGTCGTGATGTACCCCTGTTTACGGCTGACATGGTCTCCCGTGAAGATGAGTTGCATGAAATTGTTTCGCGGTCACGCTTTTTGGTGTTGGGTGGTGCGGGCTCAATTGGCCAAGCGGTTACAAAAGAAATTTTTAAACGTAATCCGCTAAAGCTTCATGTTGTCGATATTAGTGAAAACAATATGGTTGAGCTGGTTCGGGACATTAGGAGTTCGTTCGGGTATATCGATGGCGATTTTCAAACCTTTGCGTTGGATATTGGCTCGGTTGAGTACGATGCTTTTGTTAAGGCAGATGGTCAGTATGACTACGTTTTGAATTTATCTGCGCTCAAGCATGTTCGCAGTGAAAAAGATCCATTCACGCTGATGCGTATGATAGATGTTAACGTCTTTAATACTGATAAAACCATTCAGCAATCGATAGACTCAGGTGTTAAAAAGTATTTTTGTGTTTCAACCGATAAAGCTGCAAACCCTGCCAACATGATGGGAGCCTCAAAGCGGATTATGGAAATGTTCCTGATGCGTAAGAGTGAGGAAATTACCATTTCTACCGCACGGTTCGCAAACGTAGCTTTTTCAGATGGTTCTCTGCTGCATGGCTTTAACCAGCGCCTGCAAAAACAACAGCCTATTGTGGCCCCGAACGATATCAAGCGATATTTCGTCACTCCGCAAGAATCCGGTGAGCTGTGTCTGATGTCGTGTATATTTGGTGAAAATCGCGATATTTTCTTTCCAAAGCTCAGTGAGGATCTGCATTTGATCACTTTCGCTGAGATTGCCGTTAAATACCTTAAGCGGCGTGGCTACGAACCTCGCCTGTGTGAAACAGAAGATGAAGCACGGGAGCTGGTTAAAATCTTGCCGCAGCAAGGTGAGTGGCCTTGCTTATTTACCGCCAGTAATACTACGGGTGAAAAAGACTTTGAAGAGTTCTATACAGCGAATGAAGTGTTGGATATGAGCCGCTTCGAGAACCTTGGAATTATCAAGAATGAACCACTCTATAATCAGGAGTTACTGAGTCTGTTTGAAGAACAAATTTCAGCAATGAAGAAAAAGAGCGAATGGAGCAAAGAACAAATTGTTGAGCTGTTCCACAAAATGATTCCGGGCTTTGGACATAAAGAAACCGGCAAGTACCTCGATAGCAAGATGTGAGGCCGCTGTGAGCAAACAACTGATAACATTCATACGAGATCATTTTGGTACCAATGAGTTCATTCCCTTGCATGCACCGGTATTTTCCGGCAACGAGCAAAAGTACGTAGCGGACACCATTACCTCTACCTTTGTATCTAGCATTGGTGCCTATGTAGACCGCTTTGAGCGGGATATGGCCAGTTATACCGGCTCCCCCAAGGCCGTAGCCACTGTGAACGGAACGGCGGCCTTGCACATTGCGCTTAGGCTTGCCGGAGTGGAGGCAGGTGATCTGGTGCTTACCCAGCCGCTTACCTTTGTGGCCACCTGTAATGCCATTGCCTACTGTAAAGCTGAGCCTGTTTTTATCGATGTAGACCGGGACACGCTGGGTTTGTCTGCAAAGGCGATGGAAGCCTGGCTAGAAGATAACGCTAAGTTGGATTCAGAAGGTGTGTGCCGAACCCGCGCAGACAACAAAGTGGTTCGGGCCTGCGTGCCCATGCACACCTTCGGGCATCCAGCGGATCTGGACGGTTTGGTATCTGTAACCCTGCGCTGGAATATCGCATTGGTCGAGGATGCCGCTGAATCTCTGGGCAGCTACTACAAGGGAAAACACACCGGTACCTTCGGTGTGCTGGGTACACTCAGCTTTAACGGCAACAAAATTATGACCACCGGAGGCGGGGGTATGATCCTGGCTGGTGAGCCGTTGGCCGCTCGCGCCAAGCACCTGACAACCACCGCTAAGAAGCCTCATCCCTTCGAGTACATTCACGACGAGCTGGGTTATAACTATCGGTTACCGAACCTGAATGCGGCGCTGGGGTGTGCCCAGCTGGAGCAGTTGGAAGCCTTCATCGAGGCCAAGCGAGCATTGGCTGAGGCCTACGAAGGGCTATTCTCAGGCACGAACCTGGAGTTCGTGAAAGAACCCACAGGTTGCCGCTCGAACTATTGGCTAAACGCCGTTATCTGTGAGTACAAAGCCCACAGAGACGAGTTGCTTGAATCCACGAATCAGCAAGGGGTGATGACTCGGCCCATCTGGACGTTGATGAATCACCTGGCTATGTACCAGAGCTGTCGGCGTGGTGACCTGAGTAATGCGGAGTGGCTGGCAGCCCGGGTGGTGAATTTGCCAAGTAGTGTGGTTATTAGCAAATCTAGCGCTGTCATCTAGCTTAAGAGGTAATAGTGATGAGCTTAGCTTCAATCACGGATCCCAGTATACGAGAATCGTTGTTGGGATCTTGTTATACAACATCTAAGGTGATGTGCGATGAGGTCGTTAGGGGGTTCTCGGAAATCTCTGGAGACACTAACCCCATTCACCTTGATGATGTTTACGCTTCTGAGTCGCGATATAAAAAGCGGATTGCCCACGGTCTTCTGTCAGCTTCGTTATTTTCCAGTATTTTTGGCACCCAGTTTCCGGGGGCTGGCTGTGTGTATGCAGAGCAGTCATTAGTTTTCAAAAGGCCAGTTTATGTGGGGGATGAGGTGATCGCCATAGTGGAGCTTATTGCAATTGACGAGTCCGGTCAGTCGCTAGAGTTCTATACTCGATGTGAGGTAAATGGGAGGCGAGTATTAGAGGGTAAGGCAAAGGTATTTATCCCAAAACAAAGATAAAAGGTTTTGTATGAAGACGATCGTTATTAAAGATAAATCTGAGTTAATAGGTTATAAAAAAGATATTCTTGATTTGTTTTTTGAGGTGTATGGGCAGGAGTTGCCAGGTGCGCTTTGGGATTGGGCTTATATAAATAATCCCTTTGGAAATCCTTATGCTGCGCTAGCATTTGATAATGGGCTGGTTGCACACTATGCTGTTACTCCATATCCATTGATGAATAAGTTTGGAGCTAAGCAGAAATCCTTTCTTTCTATGACAACTATGGTGGCGCAGAACTATCGTAAATACGGACTTTTCACCAAGTTGGCAAGTTTAGCTTATGACGAGTTAAAAGAAGACGGTGCAGATTTTGTCATGGGCTTTCCAAACCAAATGTCTGCTCCCGGATTCCGAAAGCGGCTAGGTTGGACGGTTCTCGAACCCGATGTCGTCGTTTCTGTTAATCGGTCCGAGCTAGAATTACTGATTAATCTTGATGATTTAGTTGCAGTTGAAGAGTCGACACAATTAGTTGCGAGCCTGACAGATAGCAAACTTCGCGACTGGAGACTTTCAAAGCCAGGAGTACATTATTCGTGGCGAGACGGGACTGCCTACAAAGAGTATAAAGGTGAGGTCGATGTAATGTATTACGAATCTCTAGATGCTCTTAAAAATCTTCCAGTTGCATCGGCTTATAATCTCCTTCTTCCAGCGGGCGTCGTAAGCGATACAAATCTCGTCTCTTTTGAGTATATGTTCGGTGGCCTAGGTCTAAATAAGGAATTCGACCCTAATATTGTCCGCAGACAGATGTGTCTTTCTGATGTGTTCTAATAAATTGAAAATAATGGCCTTTACCTCTATTAGGTCTGAGTATGACCTGATGAGTGCTCTGTACAAGAAGCTTGCTCTGGATGGTGAAGTGGATTTTCAGTTAGTGGCGTCAGGCACTCATTTGGTCCCTGCTATGGGTGGTTCTGTATCAGAAATAGAGAAGGACGGCTTCAGAGTTAGCTATCGGATAGAGACCCTGCTCGCCTCAGACAGTAAGGCTTCAAGAATCAAATCAGCAGCTATCCTTCAGTCCGCGTGTGTCGATATTCTAAGCAATGAAACTCCCGATTTAGTAATCTTTGCCGGTGACCGGGAAGATGTGCTCATCTACGCATCTGTCTGTGCGTTTTTGAATATCCCCTCGATTCACTTTTTTGGCGGTGACCACGCAAAAGATGGGCACGTCGATAATCCTGTTCGCCATGCTACTTCGAAGCTCGCGTCATTGCATTTTGTGAGCACTGAGGAGCACAAAAGAAGATTGTTGGCAATCGGTGAGCCTGAAGGTCGGATATTTGTTATTGGAAGCGTTGCACTTGATAAATTTTTGAACGAGCCTGTCGTCCCTAGAAGCGAAGTGCTGCAGCATTTAGAAATTGATGCAGAAGCTGGATATAGAAAAATCGCGGTTCTTATATTTCATCCCGTAGATTCTGAGCGAGAGCGTGCAGGTGCTTATATCCATAACATGGTCAGTGTGCTGAACAGGCTTGGGTATCATGTATGCGCAGGTATGCCCAATAGTGATCCTGGCAACCGTATCATTCGAGACGCATTAATAAAATTAGAGGGTTCATCGAGCCTTACTGTTTATGAAAACCTTTCTCGATCGCTTTTCATCAATTTACTTCGGTCAGCGGACCTAATGATAGGTAATTCATCGGCAGGTCTTCTTGAGGCTCCTTCGATACCTTTGCCGGCGGTCAATGTGGGAGAAAGGCAGAAAGGCCGTCTTGCCTCAAGTAATGTGATTTTTTCTGGCGGCTCGGTAGAAGCCATAATCCAAGCAGTGCAACATGCTGAATCAGAAGGCTTCCTTTCACAACTTCGTCGTAGTTCTAATCCATATGGAGATGGACACAGTGTTGATCGTGCCTACCGGCTGATCAAGGAGCTTGAATGTTCAAACTATGCCCGTAAGCCGGAGGATCCCCTTGAAAGCTGAATCTATGTTTCCCAAAACGGTTTTAATAGTTGCCCCACACCCAGACGACGAAACCCTCGGATGTGGCGGTACGATCATTAAGTTAAAAGCTAAGGGTGCGTCGGTTCACTGGCTTATTGTTACAACCATTGAAGGTGTTGCGGGTTTTCCTAAGGAAAGAGTCCCGGTCCGTTCCCAAGAAATCGAATGCGTTCGGGAAGCCTACGGTTTTGATGGTGTGCACCATTGTTCTTTGCCTGCTGCCGCCCTAGATACTCTGGGGAAGGGTGAGATAATCGGGGCCATTGGTAATGTCATCCAAAGTGTAAGACCAGATTGCGTCTATATTCCTTACCGGAACGATGTTCACAGTGATCATGCGGCGGTATTTGACGCGACAGTTTCCGCCGCAAAAACATTTCGTTCGCCGTCTGTCAAGGCGATTTACGCTTATGAAACGTTATCGGAAACTGATTTTGGTCTGCGCCCGGACGATCCCGGATTTCGTCCCAATCTTTATGAAGATATCTCTGGGTATCTAGATAAAAAAATAATCATAATGTCACTGTTTGATGGCGAAATGGGGGAATTTCCGTTTCCCCGTAGCGAGGAGTGCCTTCGTGCATTGGCTACCTTGCGTGGTGCGCAGGCCAATTGCCGTGCTGCCGAAGCTTTTATGATTCTGAAGGAAATACGCTGACCATGTCTGTGCTGATTATTGCTGAAGCGGGTGTAAATCATAATGGCGACAAGGAAAAAGCGTTTGCATTAATTGATGCTGCGGCCTCAGCGGGTGCCGATGCGGTGAAATTCCAGACGTTCGATGCTACACGTCTGGCTTCAGCACACGCCCCTAAGGCGGCTTACCAGAAAAAGAGTACGGATGAGTTCGAAAGCCAACTGACAATGCTCAAGAAGCTGGAGTTGCCCAGAAGTTGGCATGCTGAACTGCAGGTCTATGCCAGGCAAAAGGGTATTGAATTCATTTCTACTGCGTTTGATCCAGACAGTTTGAGCTTTCTTGTCGACCTCGGTATCCCGCTTTTCAAGGTCCCTTCAGGGGAGTTGACTAACGGTCCTTTGTTATGGCAATTCGCCCGCACCGGCAAGCCGCTGATCTTGTCTACTGGTATGGCAACGCTCTCTGAAGTGGAGCAGGGTCTTGCCGTAGTCGCGCATGCGCTGGCATATAGCCGGGAGCCTGCTGACATGGATGAAGTCTGGCGTTGCTGGGGTGACCGCGGCACGCGGCAACGGCTGCAAGGGCATGTCACGTTGCTTCACTGTACCTCTCAATATCCCACTCCCTTGGGCGAGGTGAATCTGAAGGCGATGGACACTTTAGCTAGCGCCTTTGGCCTGGATGTTGGCTATTCGGACCATACCGAAGGCTGTTTGATTCCGGTAGCCGCAGTGGCGCGCGGGGCTAGGGTTATAGAAAAGCATTTCACCCTTGATCGCGCATTACCAGGACCAGACCACAAGGCCTCGTTAGAGCCGGATGAACTCAAACAGATGGTTTCGGATATACGCTCTCTTGAGCAGGCTTTAGGTGATTCTTGCAAGGCTCCACAAGTCAGTGAGTGGGATACCCGTAAGGCTGCCCGTCAACAGGTGATTGCTGCCCGAGAAATTGCGACTGGAGCTGTTTTCACCCGTGAGGATCTTTCAACCGCGCGTTGTGGGCATGGCTTGCCTCCGACTGCTTTGTGGGGATTGGTAGGTCAGCGTTCTGCGCGAAGCTACCAGGCCGGTGAGATTATCGAGTGAAGAGCATCACGTCTGACGACAGTCTGCCGCTGGTAATGCTAGGTGCTGGCGGCCATGCAAAGGTGTTGCTTTCTCTTGCTCAGGGGGCGGGATTGAATGTACGTGGCGTTTGTGACCCCGCTTTGGCTCAGCAAGAGAAGAGTGAGTGGCGTGGTATTAAGGTGTTAGGTGGCGACGACGTTCTTGATGATTTTGATCCTACCGCTGTCGGATTGATCAACGGCATTGGGCAACTTGTCGGTAGTTTAGGACGGCGTAGGATCTTCGAGCGTTTAGTAGCAAAAGGCTTTCGCTTTCCCGTGTTGGTGCATCCCTCCGCCTGGGTCGATGCGAGTGCGGTATTGCACGAGGGTGTGCAAGTAATGGCGGGTGCCGTAATTCAGCCTGATACAGAGATCGGGTCTAACTCGATCATTAATACTCGTGCCAGCGTCGATCATGATTGCTGTATCGGTGCCCATGTACACATCGCACCTGGTGCCACACTATGTGGGTGTGTCCGGGTCGATGACAGCGCCTTCATAGCAAGCGGCGCCACAGTGATTCAGGGGCGTTCCGTAGGAGAGGGGGCTGTCGTTGGGGCCGGATCTGTATTGGTTCGTGACCTTGGAGCTAGGCTGATATTTTTAGGGTCTGCCGCGTTAAAGAAAGCCGAATTTAGTAAGTAAATTAAAAGGTTTTTGAATGAAACAATGGGAATCCACGCTTATCGGCCCAGAAACCACTCTGGAAGATGCTATTGCAACGCTTGACCGAGAAGCCTTACGTATCGTGATGGTAGTCAACGTCGAGCGCCGCTTGCTCGGGACTTTGACCGATGGCGATGTTCGCCGTGCTTTGTTGAAGCACCTGGCTCTCGATGTTCCAGTCGGAGACGTTATGTGTGCTACTCCTCGGACGGCTGCTAGGAGCTGGAGCAGAGAGCGTATCCTGGCGGACATGGAAAAGTACCAATTGCTTCAGTTGCCTGTAGTCGACCAAGAAGGACGGGTCATTGGCCTGGAAACCTTGCATGACCTCCTGAATAAACGACACCGCGATAATCCAGTATTTCTTATGGCCGGTGGCTTTGGGACACGCCTTCATCCTCTGACTCAGAATTGCCCGAAACCGTTGCTCAAGGTGGGGGATAAACCCATCCTCGAGTTAATTCTCGAGAACTTCATCAATGCCGGATTCCACCGTTTCTTTATTTCCACTCACTACATGCCCGAGATGATCCGTGAGCATTTCGGCGATGGTAACCGCTGGGGCGTGAGCATCCGTTATATACACGAGGATGAGCCGTTAGGTACAGGCGGAGCCTTGGGTCTATTACCTCATGATGAAATTGACCAGCCGTTGTTTATGATGAACGGTGATCTGTTAACCACCCTGAACTTCCAAAATCTACTGGAGTTCCACCTGGACCATAGCGGTGTAGCGACCATGTGCGTTCGAGAGTATGAGCATTGCGTGCCCTATGGCGTTATTCAGAGCGAAGGCCATCGCATCTGTTCGATGATAGAGAAACCTGTGCACCGCTTCTTTATCAATGCAGGTATTTACCTTCTTTCGCCTGATTTAGTTAAGAGTGTCGCGCCTGGTGTTCGCGTCGATATGCCCACCCTGTTGGAGCGGGAGATTGCCAACGGCAATGACGTGAATATGTTCCCCGTTCATGAGTATTGGCTGGATATCGGGCGGATGGAAGATTTTAAGCGGGCACAGCAAGAGCTCGGCGGTCTATGAGTGGTTCGCAGAGTTACTTGGTCGTAGGCAGTGGCAGCATCGCGCGCCGACATATCGTAAACATCAAGACATTGTTCTGCGAAGCCCGGGTCGGGTGTGTGTCCGCGTCTGGCCGGGCTTTATGCCTGGAGGAGGTTGGTGCCGATATCGTCTACCAGAGCTTCGAAGAGGCTTTGAGTGCTGAACCTCTCCTGGCCATAGTGGCTTCACCTGCGCCCTTTCATGTGTCTCAAGCTGCTATGTTACTGCGCGCCGGTATTCCGGTCTTGATAGAAAAACCACTATCGGATTCACTGGAGTCTTTCGCAGCAGCAGCTGATGTTATGCATGCGAATAGTGAAAAGATTGAGGTTGCCTACAATCTACGTTTTATGCCGTCGGCAATTCATCTTAAAACACTGCTGGAAAAACGGACTTTGGGGCGTATTCATCATGTATTAATTGATGTTGGTCAGTATTTGCCTGATTGGCGGCCGGCTACCGATTACCGAGAGAATGTCTCTGCCCGTAAGGAGCTAGGCGGTGGCGTTTTACTGGAACTTAGCCATGAACTGGATTACTTGACTTGGTTATTCGGAGCGTTCGATAGCGTCTACTGTGTCGCTTCTAACTCAGGCGCTTTGGAAGTTAATGTAGAAGATAGTGCCTATGCGATTTTAAGCCGAGGGGACGGCCTTGTTGCCAGTCTTCATATGGATTTTCTTCAGCGGGCTCCTTCCCGTACTTGCAAGATTGTAGGTGAGTCCGGCACGCTAATCTGGAATCTACTGCGTAATAGTATTTCTCTGCATACGGCTCAGGATGGAGAAAAAATCCTTTTCAGTGACACAGAGTACAATCGCAATGAGATGTATCTGGATGAGCTTTCTCGTTTTGTAAAAGTGGCCACGGGTGAGCTCAAGCCTGAAGTTGATATCTATCAAGCTCTTAATACCTTGCGTTTAGTAGAAGCTCTGAAACAGTCATCAGTTACTAGGCAAGTTGTGAATATTGGAGATTTTTCATCATGAGTGTATATGCCTTCATTTTCGCTCGTGGTGGTTCAAAAGGCTTGCCGGGGAAAAATATTAGGCCCCTGGGGGGCATCCCCCTTATAGGTCACTCTATAAGCTTGGCACAGCAACTGAGCGCCGTTGATAAGATTTTCGTTTCCACCGATTCGGACGAAATCGCGGCTGTTGCTGAAAGTTTCTCGGCAGAAGTCATCAAAAGGCCGCAGGAACTTGCTAGTGACACTGCCTCTGAATGGTTGGCCTGGCAACATGCTATAAATTTTTTGCACTCAAGGGGCGAGTCTTTTGAGGTATTTCTTAGCTTGCCGACAACCAGTCCTCTGAGAGGGAAAGAGGATGTTGAGCAATGTCTCACGGAGCTCGATGATCAGACTGATATGGTCGTTACCGTGACGGCTGCTGCGCGCAGCCCCTATTTCAACATGCTTATTCGCAGTGAGAATGGTTGCAGCGAAGTGGTGATACGCAATGATTCCATTCGCCGTCGACAGGATGCGCCGACTGTCTATGACATGACCACGGTAGCATACGTCTCGCGCCCTAGCTTTATCTTGGAAAGTTCGGGTGTATTTTCCGGGACGGTAAAGTCGGTGATCGTACCAAAAGAGCGTGCGGTCGATATTGATGATGAGTTTGATTTCATGGTTGCAGAAACGCTCTACAGGAAATGCCAGAAATGAACTTGAATAATAAGACTCTGATTATTATAGGTGCTGCTGGCCGGCTGGGTAGGGAAATTGTTGGCGCTGCTCTGGAGAGTGGGGCAAATATTGTTGCCGTCGACCAGAGTGAACAAGCACTTCAAGTTCTTCAGGCGAAGCAAGGTAATAATAAGGGGTTCTTAGCTATCGAGGGTGATATCACGCAAGCGGCTTCGATACAGCGCGTGATAGCGGCTGCAGTGGCGAAATTCGGCTCGTTGGATGGCGCGGTCAATACGGCATACCCTCGAAATGATAACTACGGTAGAAGTTTTTTTGATGTGACTTATGAGGATTTTTGTGAAAATCTTTCTTTGCACTTGGGTGGTTACTTTCTGTTTATGCAGCAGTGCGCAAAATATGCAGTAGAGACGCAAGCAAGGTTCTCATTAGTTAATATGTCTTCAATTTACGGAGTCATGGCGCCTCGCTTTGAGGTTTATGCGGGCACTCCAATGACAATGCCTGTTGAATATGCGGCAATAAAGTCTGCTCTACAGCATCTTGGTAGCTATGTTTCAGCTTATACGAAAGGTTCGAAATTTAGAGTTAATAGCGTGAGCCCAGGAGGGATTCTGGCTGGACAGGATCAAGCATTTCTGGATCGTTACAATAACTACTGTCGTGAGAAAGGAATGCTTGAGCCAAAGGATATTGTTGGGGCTATTTTATTCTTGCTCTCGGATGCTTCCGAGTTCGTGGTCGGGCAAAATTTTATTATTGATGATGGTTTTTCCTTGTGAGGCGTGGTTTGAGTTTAGGTAGGGCGGGTGGATGGCACTCATGTGATATCGACGCGCCTTCGTTGTGGCAAATACTGACATTGTTCATTATTTATGTTTTTGGCTGTGCAACTGTATTCGTTGCTTATTTAATGGCGGCTTGTGATCTTTATCTTTTTACGTTTTTGTATTTTGTTACCTTCGCTTTTGCTGTTCCGAGGAAGGTTGTTTCACCACTTACGTTTTTTTATATTTATTATGGCTTATGGTTTGTTGTGGCGCCTTGGTTTGCTGAGCGTTATCAGGGGGGCGTCATGGACGCTGTTCAGTATGATTTAGCTTTTGCCCTAGCCTATGTCACTTTTGGCGTCGGTGTTGTTGCCATGATTGTTGGGGAGCGGTGGGCGAAGAAGTCTGTAAAGACTTCTCAAGGTATAGGCTATGTTATTGGTGTTCGTGATTTTTTAATCTTGTTGTCTTTCTTTTATTTCCTTTCGACCGTATTGGTTGTTTTAATAGTTTTAAATAGTGGGGGGTTCGGCGTGTGGATCAGTAATCCAGGCGACGCTTTTTTAAATCGCGCTGGATCGGGTCATTTTGTGATTTTAAGTCATTTTTCCTCTATGTTACTTGCTTTGTTTACTGGCTGGTATGCTAGCTCAAAAGGGAAGCGTACTCCGATTGCGTTATTTTTGATTTGGTTGGTAATTACATCTCCAGTTCATGGTAGTAAATTTCAAATTGTTTTGCTTATTGTTTTATCTGTTTTGCCGTGGATCAGATATATTCCATTTTTTTCTAAAGGTTCAATGGTTTTGGGTTTTAGTTTTATATTTGTTTTGTTTCTGGGTTTATATTTTAGAAATATGAGTTGGATAGACATTGAAAGTATTGTGCCGTACACGCTGAATTATTTTACGGCTCTAGAGAATCTTGCTGTTTCTTTACGTGATTTTGACTCGGCATTTATGACTACATTTTTTTTGCCCTTCAATAAATTTTTGACTCCGTTTGGATTGAGTGATGCATCTTTATATTATGATATGAATCATTATCTTACTGATATATATTTTCCTAGTGCCTGGGAGATACGCGCTACGGAACAGTGGCCTGTAGAAACTGACCTCTATTTAAATTTCTATTTCTTTGGTGGTCTTCCGGTTATCGCTTTTTATTTGGGGTTTATCGGTTATTTATATGGTTTGGCCTGCCGTAAAAATAGTGTGGGTGCTTGGTTTGCGGCTGTGGTTATGATTCTTTTTATGATTTCTCATTTGAGGGGTAGCTTGATTAATCATACGGATTTTTATATGTATCCTTTTATATTTCTTATGTACATTGGTTTCAGTAAGTTTAATTTTAAGGTCAAGAGAGACTACTTGTGAGCTGTTTTTTTGATTGTTCTCGCTTGAGGTTTTTATCTTGTTATTTTCAGTCCGTTCTTAATGAAATTTCGATTGATGAAATGTATTTTAGGTTGAGCGCTCTCCATGTGTCTAAGTTTGGTTATATACCTAGAGTTCCTCGTTGGATCTCTTACGGAAAAAGATTTAGGGTTTTTACTTATTTTTTATGGTTAGTTGCTAGTGTTGTTTGGGTTTTGGGCGGTGCCTGTGTTTTATTTTTAATTCAATTTCTGGGTTGCGTTAAAAAATATAAGCCATCTAAAAGTTGGCTTTTCTCAAATAATGATGGTTGTTTTGTCTTGGCGCTTTCTTCACGGGTTGGTGATGTTGTCGGGTCTGAAGATTTTGAAAGTTTTTCTAGCTTTTGGATTACAGTGCCATGGGCACCATTAAGACGCGTACCTGAGTCGGTGGTGTGTATAGACGTTTTCTCTCTGCTATCCCGGGGGGATTTATTACAAGCCTTGCGTGATGCAGTTATTGCCACTTATATGTTGCTTTGGCGCAAGCGAACCTCGCGTTGGGTCTTGCAGAGTTACACGGCTTTTCGTTGGTTTGCAGTACGTCGTGCTATCGACAAGCTACCAGGTACGCTGATAATGACCGAGCATTTCGATCGTTGGGCTGTTTTGGTCGACAGCTCCATTGCAGCCAGCAATCGTGCGGATAGAATGGCTGGCCTTAATTATTCGCGTAAGCTATTGCTGATTCAGCATGGTGCGCTTGGTGGGCTGGGCTCTAAAGAGGACTCATTGAAATCTACGCTTTGCCTGCCAAGAAAATTGCACTGTGTTAATCATCTCTATGTGTATAGCCTCGAAGAGGAAAATGCGTTTAAGACTGGTGTATTAACTCTAGGTTGTAGTGAGAGGGTGAAAGTTACTTATTTTAAGCCAGGTATTGAAATTGAACGCGGTTTTACAGACTCTAAACTTAGAGTTTTATTTGTTGGGCATCCCCTATGTGAGCAGTTGCATGAATATCTGTTTCGGCAATTGCGAGAAAATTTTGAACTGACGGCTTATTATAAGCCTCACCCAATGGCGCCTATGTCTATGATGATGGGGCAGGTGGGGTGGACCGTTATTTCAGGAAAAGTGAATTTTCCTGATGTTGATCTTTTGGTTTCATACCCTTCTACACTGGTTATTGAATATGAGGGTGCTGGCGTGCCTGCTGTGGTTCACTCGATGAATATGCTACCTGCTTCATCTGCGGATTATTTGGCTCTGTTATTGGAAACGCTGGCGAATATCAAGGCCGAGCGCAACATCGTCTAAGTGCTTTTATAAGGGTATAGCGTGAGTATAAAAACCAAGCAGCGGAAGTATCAAATTTGTAATCAGTGCATTATGGATATATCTGACCCTCGGATCTTCTTTAATTCTTCGGGTGTCTGCGATTATTGCAATAACTTCAAATCTGAAATTGCTCCTAACTGGCATCCCGATGCGCGTGGAGAGGCCGAGCTTGCAGCGCTTGCAGCTAAGATCAAGAAGCAGGGAGAAGGCAAAGATTTCGACTGCATCATTGGGTTGAGTGGCGGCCTCGATAGCTCGTACGCAGCTTATATTGCGAAGGAGAAGATGGGGCTTCGCCCATTGTTGTTCCACGTCGACGCGGGCTGGAATACCGATCAAGCGGTGGGCAATATTGAGAAGTTGGTGGATGGCCTTGGTCTTGACCTCTACACCGAGGTCATCAATTGGGAAGAAATGAAGGATCTGCAGGTTGCTTTTTTGCGAGCGCAAATTGCGGATCAGGATTTGCCTCAGGACGCTGCTTTTTTTTCAGGCCTGTACAAGTTTGCGCGCAAGCATGGCATTAAATATGTGCTTACCGGTGGTAACTATTCGACCGAGTGCTGCCGCGAACCGGAGGAGTGGGGGGGGTATCCGGGGATCGATAAGACCTTGTTTACGGACATCCACAAGCTCTTCGGCAAGCGGCCACTCAAGACCTTTCCTCTTGTCGATATCATGACCTACAAGATTCTCTATCAGCGTGTGCTGGGGATGGAGATAGTCAAGCCGCTCAATTTGGTGCCGTATGTCAAGAAAGACGCTGAAGCCGAGCTGGAGCGTCGTTTCGGTTGGCAGAAGTTTCAGCATAAGCACCACGAGTCAAGGTTTACGCGCTTCTACGAAGATTATTGGATGCCGCGCAAATTCGGCTACGAGAAGCGCCGTGCCCACTTTTCCAGCCTGATCATGACCGGGCAGATGATTCGGGACGAGGCTCTGGCTCGCATCGCCAAACCAGAAATGAACGAGCAGTTCCTGAAAACGGAGTTCGAATTCGTGGCCAACAAGCTGGGGCTGTCGGTCGATGAATTACAGGCGATCTTTGCTGGGGAAAACAAGACTTACCGGGATTACAAGAACAAGCGCTTTCTTATCGGTATCGGTTCGCGTGTAATGAGCGCCCTCGGATTGGAGAGAAGGCTTTTCAGATGATCACCATCATCGATTATGGTCTGGGTAACATTCAGGCCTTCGTCAACGTCTACAAACGCCTGCATATACCGGTTACGGTGGCGAAGAATAATGATCAGTTGGTTGGTGCCAGCAAGCTGATCTTGCCCGGAGTGGGGGCTTTCGATCATGCCATGCAGCGTTTGAATGCTTCTGGGATGCGGCAAACGCTTGATGACATGATCATTGGCCAAGGTATTCCTGTGCTAGGCATCTGTGTGGGCATGCAAATGCTTGCCGACTCAAGTGACGAGGGCGTGTTGCCTGGCTTAGGCTGGATTCCTGGCAGGGTACGCAACTTTCATTCTATGAACGAATCCAGTGAGCTTGCTTTACCTCATATGGGCTGGAACGACGTATTGCCTACACCCGGCAGCCCGTTGTTTCATGGGCAGCAGGACGGCTGGCTGTTTTATTTCCTTCACTCTTACTTTTTCGAGTGCGCTGAACCTGAGCATATCGCCGCCACGGCGACCTATGGCATCGGCTTCAGTTGTTCCGTTGCGTCGAAGAATGTTTATGGGGTGCAGTTCCATCCCGAGAAGAGTCACCATTGTGGTGTCGCCTTGCTGAAGAACTTCGCGGAATTGTGAAATGTTGAGACCACGCATCATCCCTTGCTTGTTGATTCAGGATAGCGGTCTCGTTAAGACCGTTCGTTTCAAAGACTCCAAATACGTTGGCGATCCCATTAATGCGGTGAAGATCTTCAATGAGAAGGAGGCGGATGAGCTGATCGTCATCGATATTGACGCCAGCGCGAAGAACCGCGAGCCCGACTATCAGCAGATCGCTCATCTTGCGTCTGAATGCCGAATGCCGCTTTGCTACGGTGGCGGCGTGCGTACGGCAGAACAAGCTAAGCGCATCATCGCCCTGGGCGTCGAAAAGGTCGCTATCAGCTCGGCTGCGCTTGCCAACCCCGCTCTGATTAGTGAAATTGCCGCTGAAATCGGACGTCAGAGCGTTGTCGTGGTTTTAGATCACAAGCAACGGTTACTCGGTAAAGTCCAGGACGTCTGGACGCACAATGGCACCCGCAACACCAAGCGCAACGTTGTCGAAGTTGCGCTTGAAATGGAAAAGCTCGGGGCGGGGGAGATCGTTATCAACTCCATCGATAACGACGGAAAGATGAAAGGCTATGACTTGTTGCTGGCTGCACACCTGCGCGAGGTGCTAACCGTTCCGCTGACGGTACTTGGTGGTGGTGGCAGCCTTGATGACATGCACAATGTGGTCGCATCCTGTGGCGTTGTCGGCGTAGCTGCCGGTAGTTTTTTCGTGTTCAAAGGCCCTTATCGGGCGGTGCTTATTAGTTATCCCACGTCACAGCAGAAGCGCGACTCTATCTATTCAGCTCTGCAAGGCCGCCGCTAGGCTGCATTGCTTTATGATTTCAGGATTGCATATGTTCAATGGTAAGAAGTTGCTCATTTCCGGTGGCACTGGTTCATTCGGCAACGCGGTGCTCAAACGTTTTCTCGATACTGATATAGCTGAAATTCGCATCTTCAGCCGCGACGAAAAGAAGCAGGATGACATGCGTAAGCATTATTCCAGCCCCAAGTTGAAATTTTATATCGGTGATGTACGCGACTATCAGAGCGTACTGAACGCCACGCGCGGTGTGGACTACGTCTTCCATGCTGCTGCGTTGAAGCAGGTACCCTCTTGTGAGTTTTACCCGATGGAGGCGGTCAAGACTAACGTGCTGGGTACTGAAAATCTGCTGGAGGCTGCGATCCAGAATGGCGTCAAACGTGTTGTTTGCCTAAGTACAGATAAGGCGGTTTACCCCATCAATGCTATGGGGATTTCCAAGGCCATGATGGAAAAAGTGATGGTGGCCAAATCCCGTAACCTAGAAGGCACTGGTACGGTTATCTGTGGCACGCGCTACGGTAACGTCATGGCGTCGCGCGGCTCGGTCATTCCTCTGTTTATCGAGCAGATTCGCGCAGGTATCCCGCTGACCCTGACCGATCCGAACATGACGCGTTTCATGATGACGCTGGCTGATGCGGTTGATCTGGTGTTGTACGCCTTTGAGCATGGCAATAATGGCGATATGTTCGTACAGAAGGCTCCAGCTGCAACAGTAGACGTATTGGCCAAGGCGCTGACTGCATTGGTTGGCAAGCCGGAACATCCAATTCAAGTAATTGGTACTCGTCATGGAGAGAAACTATACGAGGCATTGCTCAGTCGCGAGGAAATAGCCTGTGCTGAAGATAGAGGTCAGTATTTTCGTGTGCCGCCAGATTTACGAGACCTGAATTACTCCAAGTTTGTGGAGCAGGGGGAGGAGAAAATTTCTCGTACCGATGACTACAACTCGCATAATACTGAGCGTTTGGATGTTGAGGGTATGCAGAGTTTGCTCCTTAAGTTGGATTTTATACGCGCCATTCAGCGTGGTGAACACGCAACAGCTGAAGAATAAATTTTGAATATTTTGATTACAGGCGCCGATGGTTTTATCGGCAAGAATTTACAGGCCCACCTCGCTGAGCGCCCTGACTTAACGGTTCGCTGTTTTACTCGAGCAGAGAACGTTGCCCTTTTGCCTGAACTTGTGCGCGAAGTGGATTTTGTTTTCCACTTGGCTGGCGTTAATCGCCCGCAAGATCCGCAAGAGTTCCAGGTTGGCAATGCTGATCTGACGCGCAACCTCTGTGATGCCATCAAGCACAGTGGTCGTCCAGTTCCGGTTTTGTATACATCTTCCAGTCAGGCTGAGTTGTCTAACCCCTATGGCAAAAGCAAGCGTGAGGCGGAGACGCTATTGCTTGAGCTGGCAGCTAGCCACGCAGCCCCGGTTTTTCTGTTTCGCTTGCCCAATGTTTTTGGCAAGTGGGCACGTCCAAACTACAACTCGGCAGTGGCGACGTTTTGTCACAACATTGCCCGTGATCTGCCGATCCAGATCAATGATCCGCATGCATTGGTCAATCTGGTTTACATCGATAATGTCATCAGCCGCTTTATAGCGCTGATGGATGGGCAGTTATCGGTCGAGCCTTTTGTCTGTGTCGAGCCGCAATACAGCATCACGATCGGCGAGTTGGCTGAACAGTTGCACGCTTTTCGTGACAGTCGGCAGGCGCTTGTTACCGAGGCGGTAGGCACTGGTCTGACGCGGGCTCTGTACTCAACTTATCTCAGTTACTTGCCGCCCGAGCGGTTTGCCTATGAGGTGCCTAAGTACGGCGATTCACGTGGCGTGTTCGTGGAGATGCTTAAAACCAAGGACTCGGGGCAGTTTTCCTTCTTCACTGCTCATCCTGGCATCACTCGTGGCGGGCACTACCACCACTCCAAGACCGAGAAGTTTCTGGTTATCAAAGGCAAGGCCTGTTTTCGTTTTCGCCAAATTATATCGGGCGAATTTTACGAATTGTTCACCAATGGTGAGCAACCGGAAATCGTCGAGACAGTCCCCGGCTGGACCCATGACATCACCAATGTTGGCGATGAGGAAATGATCGTGATGCTTTGGGCTAACGAAATTTTCGACCGTGAGAAGCCAGACACCTTCGCTTGTCCGGTCGGCACCAAAGCCTAAGTCGCTTTGAACAAGGATTTGCAATGAAAAAGCTGAAAGTTGTCACTGTTGTTGGTACTCGTCCGGAAATCATACGTTTGTCGCGGGTCATGGCCAAGTTAGATGAGCATTGTGAGCATGTATTGGTGCATACCGGGCAGAATTACGACTATGAACTGAATCAGATTTTTTTTGATGATCTGGGTATTCGTAAGCCGGATCACTTTCTTAACGCGGCTGGTGCATCTGGTGCCGAGACTATCGGTAATGTAATTATTGCTGTGGATCGTGTGCTGGCTGAAGTGCAGCCTGAGGCTTTGTTGGTTTTGGGCGATACCAACAGCTGTATGGCGGTGATTCCAGCCAAGCGTCGCAAGATCCCGACGTTCCATATGGAGGCGGGAAACCGTTGCTTCGATATGCGAGTGCCGGAAGAGATCAACCGGCGTATCGTCGATCACACCGCTGATATCAATCTGACTTATAGCACCATTGCACGCGACTATCTGCTGCGTGAAGGTCTGTCGCCAGACATGATTATCAAGACGGGTAGCCCTATGTTTGAGGTGCTCAATTACTATCGTGATGGTATTGAGGCTTCAGATGTGCTGGAACGATTAGGCTTGGAAGCGGGCAAGTTCTTTGTGGTCAGTGGTCATCGCGAAGAGAACATCGACTCCGATAAGAATTTTCTCAAGCTGGTCGATGTGCTCAATACCTTGGCCGAACGCTATGGCTACCCAGTGATTGTTTCTACCCACCCGCGCACCCAGAAACGTGTGGATGCGATGGGCGTGAAGTTCCATGCCAATGTGCGGCTCCTCAAGCCAATGGGTTTCAAGGATTACAACAAGCTGCAACTTACCTCTATGGCTGCGTTGTCAGACAGCGGAACGATCAATGAAGAGTCTTCGATCCTCAACTTCCCTGCATTGAATATTCGCGAAGCCCATGAGCGTCCGGAAGGTATGGAAGAGGCTGCTGTAATGATGGTGGGCCTGGAAGTGGAACGTGTGCTGCAGGGCTTGAAGTTACTGGAGAGCCAGAGTCGAGGCGATGATCGCAGCTTGCGTTTGGTGGCCGACTACAGCATGCCCAACGTTGCTGATAAAGTGGTGCGGATTATTCACAGTTATCGCGATTATGTGATGCGTAATGTCTGGAAACGGAATGACTGAGCCTTCGCATGCCTGAGCAAAAATTGAAGGTTCTAATCGTTAGCCAGTATTTCTGGCCGGAAAATATGCGTATCAACGATCTCGCCGAGGGATTGATTCAACGTGGGCACGAGGTCACTGTTTTAACTGGCTGGCCCAATTACCCCGAAGGCAGCGTTTTTGAGAGTTACCGCCGGTCGCCAGAGCAGTACGCCGAGTATCGGGGTGCAAAGGTTGTGCGGGTACCGTTCGTTCCACGTGGCAAGAGCAGCATCACTCTCATCCTGAACTACGTGTCGTTCTTCATTAGTGGCTCTGTGTTGGGCAGTTGGAAGCTGCGCGGAAAAGAATTCGACGCGATTTTTGTCTATGCGGTATCGCCGATCATGTCGGCTATCCCTGCACTGGTGATTGGTAAGTTGAAGAAGGTACCAGTGTTTATCTGGGTGCTTGATCTATGGCCAGAGACGTTAAAAGCGGTTGGTGTATTGAGCAATGCACGCCTGCTCGCTCTAGTGGGTAAAGGGGTGTCCTGGATATACAACAGGGCCGACTATTTGCTCCTCCAATCGAAAGCTTTTAGCTCCAGCGTGAAGCAGTACTGTACGCGGGCGATGCCTTCCGAGCGGTTGGTATATTTTCCAAGCTGGGCTGAGGATGGTTTTTCTAGCCTGCCGGCGGAGGGATCGTTTCTGATCAAGCGTGAACCGCTCTCTTTCACCATTTTGTTTGCCGGCAACTTGGGTGACGCACAGGACTTTCCCGCCATTCTCGATGTTGCCGAGGCTTTGCGAGCCAAGTTGGTTATACGCTGGCTGATCGTCGGGGACGGTAGGATTAGTGAGTGGCTAGAGCAGCAGGTCGCCGAACGGAGATTGGACAATGTATTTCTGTTGGGACGCCATCCTCTCGACGCCATGCCCCCTCTTTTTGCGACGGCAGATGCATTGTTGGTCTCACTGAAAACTAACGAAGTATTCGAGAAAACCATCCCCGGCAAGGTACAAGCATACTTGGCATCCGGTAAGCCGATTTTGGGTATGATCGGTGGTGAGGCAGCCCGCGTTATTGAGGAGGCCGGTGCCGGTCTGGCCTGTCCTTCGGGTGATCGTCAGGCGTTCTCCAGCATTGTCGAGCAGATGGCGGCCATGACCTCGCAGCAGCGTGAGTCGATGGGGGCGTTGGGTAAGCATTACTATGAAGAGCATTTCTCCAAGGTAAAGCTCTTCTCGGATCTGGTGAGCTTGTTTCGTCAGGCCACTCGCAGGGACGGCAAGTCATGTTGAATAAAGTATTGTTGACTGGTGGTACAGGGTTTGTTGGGCGATCCGTGCTTAATCGCCTTTGCCAGGACGGCATGGCGGTGGTCGTCTGTTCACGAGCCGAGACGATTATTGTGCCAAGCGGCGCGAGGTATCTATCCTTGCCTGGGCTCGATGCCAATACAGATTGGAAGCTTGCACTCGACGGCAGCGAAGTGGTTATCCACAGCGCCGCCCGCGTCCACGTTATGCGGGATGAGTCGTCCGACCCGCTCGCCGAGTTTCGCAAGGTTAATGTTGAGGGCACCTTGAACCTTGCCCGCCAGGCTGCGCAGGCGGGTGCGCGCCGCTTTATCTTTATCAGTTCGATCAAGGTCAACGGCGAGGGCACGCCAGTAGGTGTGCCTTACCTTGCCGACGCTCAATCACTGCCGGCGGATCCTTACGGTATTTCAAAGATGGAAGCCGAGCATGGTCTGCGCGCATTGGCGTCTGAAACCGGGATGGAGGTGGTGATTATCCGGCCGCCCCTGGTCTATGGACCGGGGGTGAAGGCTAACTTCCTCAATATGATGCGCTGGCTGCACAAGGGCGTGCCTTTGCCGTTTGGGGCCATCCATAACCAGCGTAGCCTGGTTGCCTTGGACAATCTGGTCGATCTGATTGTGACCTGTATCGAGCACCCTGCTGCGGCTAACCAGACCTTCCTAGTTAGCGATGGCGAGGATCTTTCGACGAGCGAGTTATTGCGTCGTATGGGGGCAGCCTTGGGCAAACCGGCCCGGCTATTGCCGGTCCCGAGCCGGCTGCTGGAGATGGGGGCGGCGCTGCTCGGCAAGAAAGACCTTTCCCAGCGCTTATGCGGTTCGCTACAGGTGGACATCGACAAAACCCGTGAGCTACTTCACTGGATCCCGCCGGTCAGCGTCGATGAAGCGTTGCGCAAGACGGCCAAAAATTTTCTGGAACAGCACGCTAAATGAGTATCTGGTGGTTGTTGCCGGCGGTGGTCGGCATTTCGCTTTTTATGACAGGCGCGTTGCGCCGCTACGCCCTGGCTCGCAGTTTGATTGATATCCCCAATGCTCGTAGCTCGCACTCGGTGCCGACGCCGCGCGGCGGTGGCGTGGCTATCGTGATCAGCTTTTTGTTGGTGTTGCCGTTGATGGCGAGGGGCGGCTTTATCGCTTGGCCTTTGACTTGGGCGCTGCTGGGTTCGGGAACGGGTATTGCCGTGCTGGGTTTTCTCGATGATCACGGTCATATCGCCGCGCGCTGGCGCTTGCTTGGTCATTTTGCTGCGGCTATTTGGGCGCTGTTCTGGCTCAGTGGCTTGCCGCCTTTACTGATGTTCGGTTTCACCGTCGATCTGGGCTGGTTTGGTCATGCGCTGGCTGCGGTGTATCTGGTGTGGCTGCTCAACCTCTATAATTTTATGGACGGCATTGATGGCATTGCCAGTGTCGAGGCGATTTGCGTGTGTATTGGCGGGGCTTTTTTGTACGCCATCCTGGGCTTCGCAGGCTCAGCTCAGCTTACGGTTTGGGTCATGCCAGTGCTGCTTGCAGCTGCGGTGGCGGGCTTTCTGTTCTGGAATTTCCCACCGGCACGGATCTTTATGGGGGATGCGGGCAGTGGTTTTCTTGGAATCACTCTGGGCGTGATGTCACTGCAGGCAGCCTGGGTGGCGCCGCAGTTGCTTTGGAGCTGGCTGATTCTGCTTGGCGTGTTTATTGTCGATGCCACTTTTACCTTGCTGCGCCGTTTATTGCGCGGCGATAAAGTGTATGAGGCTCATCGTAGCCATGCTTACCAGTATGCTTCGCGGCGGTTTGGTCGGCACTTGCCGGTGACGCTTGCGGTGGCAGCGCTTAATTTGTTCTGGCTGCTGCCCATTGCGCTGTGGGTTGGCTGGAGTGGGTTGGATGGTTTGGTTGGTCTGGCGATTGCCTATGCACCGCTGATTGGGTTGGCGTTGAAGTATAAGGCCGGTGAGCTGGAGTCGCGTTAAGCGCTCTTCCTTCAAGTGCTGATAGGCGTTGATTGGTTTATATAGCCGAGCTCTAGCCAGTCATTGCGCCGCAAGGTGTTGTCGTTAATTCCTAGCCAGCTTTAGAAGTTGAGGAAGTGTTGTGTTAAGACTTGCTGAAAAGTTGCGCAGTCGTCTGGTGAGCTTGCCACGACGCAGTAAGCGACTGATTCAGGTGACAACGGATGTGGCTCTCGTTTGGGTTGCCCTTTGGTTGGCGTTTGTTGTGCGCTTGGGTGATAGCGAGGCTATAGAGCCCTTTTCCGGGCATGCTTGGTTATTTGCGTTGGCACCGATTATCGCCATTCCGTTGTTTATTCGCTTTGGTATGTACCGTGCGGTAATGCGCTATTTCGGTAACGATGCGCTCCTGGCCATCGCTAAGGCCGTTACCTTGTCGACGCTATTGCTGGCGCTGGCTGTGTATTGGTATCAGGCGGCACCTAAGCTGATTCCACGGTCTATGGTGTTCAACTATTGGTGGCTGAGTTTGGTGCTCGTCGGCGGTTTACGGCTCTTAATGCGCCAATACTTCATGGGGGATTGGTTCTCTGTTGACCAGCCTACCAGGCTGCGAGGGCGCGACAGTGGTTTGCCTAAAGTGGCCATTTATGGCGCGGGGGCGGCTGGTAATCAGTTGGTTGCTGCACTCAGGCTGGGGCGTGGTATGCGCCCGGTGGCGTTTATTGATGACGACTCAGGTATCGCCAATAGAGTGATTGCCGGGTTAAGGGTTTACACCTCCAAGCACATCCAGCAGATGATCAATGAAACGGGTGCTGATGAAATTCTTTTGGCCATGCCATCTGCTTCGCGCGCGCGGCGCCGGCAGGTTCTAGAGGAGTTGGAGCGCTTTCCCTTGCATGTGCGCAGTATCCCCGGATTCATGGATTTAGCCAGTGGCCGGGTGAAGGTCGAGGATGTGCAGGAGGTGGATATCGCCGACTTGCTGGGGCGTGATGCGGTTGCGCCGCAACAAACGTTGTTTGAACGCTGTATCCGTGGCCAGGTGGTGATGGTCACAGGTGCTGGTGGCTCAATTGGTGCTGAGTTGTGCCGGCAAATAATGCTCAACGAACCGCTGACACTTTTATTGTTTGAACACAGTGAGTTCAATCTTTACAGCATTCATGCTGAGTTGGAGTCGCGGGTCAAACGTGAGTCGCTACCGCTGCGCTTGGTGCCGATTCTGGGTTCGATTCGTAACGCCGATAGGCTTCTTGATGTGATGCAAACCTGGAAAGTGGATACCATTTATCACGCCGCCGCCTATAAGCATGTACCGATGGTGGAGCACAATATTGCTGAAGGCGTGCTGAACAACTTAGTGGGCACGCTCAACACCGCGCAAGCAGCAATTAGGGCCAGGGTGAGCAATTTCGTGCTGATCTCTACTGACAAAGCCGTACGGCCTACAAATGTCATGGGTAGTACCAAGCGTTTAGCCGAGATGGTGCTGCAGGCGCTTAGCCATGAGGCTGCGCCGGTGTTGTTTGGGGATGATAAAGCACTGTGTCAGCTAAATAAGACGCGCTTTACTATGGTGCGTTTTGGCAATGTGTTGGGCTCATCCGGTTCAGTGATTCCCCTTTTCCACGAGCAAATTCAAAAGGGCGGGCCGGTTACCGTCACGCACCCTAATATTACTCGCTACTTTATGACCATCCCGGAGGCCGCGCAGTTGGTTATTCAGGCCGGAGCTATGGGCGAGGGTGGTGATGTGTTTGTGTTGGATATGGGGGAACCAGTCAAAATTGCTGAGCTGGCCGAAAAAATGGTTCATCTCAGTGGTCTTAGCGTTCGTTCTGCTAAGAGTCCTCACGGTGATATCGCTATCGAGTTCACCGGCTTACGCCCAGGCGAGAAGCTCTACGAAGAGTTGTTGATTGGCGATAATGTCAGCCCGACTGAGCACCCAATGATTATGCGGGCTAGTGAAGAGCATCTTTCATGGGCGCTGTTCAAGGTGCGCTTGAGCGACGTACTAGATGCTGTTGAACGCGATGACTATGAGCGTGTTCGCCAGCTGTTGCGCGAGACGGTCAGTGGCTACAAGCCTGAAGGCGAGATTGTTGACTGGATTCATATGAAGCGACGTCTTGACCCTTAGGGCTATCCCGTAAGCACTTTTGAGTAGGGCATGAGCTGCAGCTTGAGCTGATTCAGCTGATGAGGCGTACAGTTATTTGACAAGTGTTTGGCAGCAGCTAGTTTTCACTGCGTGGAGAGGGAAGTCCCACGTACTTGTGAAAACTAACGAAAGGATGCACTTATGCTAAAAGCCAAACTGTCCGCTCTGTTGTTCGCTCTGATTGCTTCCATGTCCTTGGCGGTTTTCGCCGCTGAAACTCAGACCCCGCCAGCACCTGCTGTTGATGCAGCTGAAGTGGCACCGGTCGGTAAGATCAATCTCAATACTGCCGATGCCGCCACCCTGCAGCGTGAGTTGTTGGGAGTCGGCGAGGTCAAAGCGCAGGCGATTGTTGCCTACCGTGATGAGCACGGCGACTTTGCTTCTGTGGATGAGTTGCTGGAGGTCAAGGGGATTGGCGAGGCAACGTTGGAGAAAAATCGCGACAAGTTAAGTATCAACTAACACCTGCACCAGCAATGGTGAACGAAGGCCGGTTATTAACCGGCCTTTTTATTGTGTGTAAATACAGTGGCAATACGCGCGGCATATTGCGTGGCAGTAATAGGCAAAGGGTTCGCAGCGAGGAAGTGCATGTTCTGGTTGGCATTGGCGGCAGATGGCGTGGTGGTGGTGCACCTGCTATTCATTCTATTTGCTGTGCTAGGCGGTTTGTTGGTATGGCGTTGGCGCGGGTTGGCTTGGTTGCATGTGCCGGCGGCCTTGTGGGGTGTGCTGGTGGAATTGATGCACTGGCCCTGTCCGCTGACACCACTGGAGCAGAGTCTGCGTCTGGCTGCGGGGCAGGCGGGGTATCGCGGTGGTTTCGTTGAGCACTATCTGCTGCCGATTATCTACCCGGCCGGGTTGACGCCGCAGCTTCAGCTTGGCTTGGGGCTGTTCGCTCTGCTGCTCAACGGGCTGGTTTATGGCGTGTTGCTTTGGCAGCGCTACCGGCAGCCGTGAGTTGAGCTTAGGCCCGCTTATTCAGAGGAATGATGGTATGCGGGGAAGATAATTTACCCGGCTACACTGACCCCATTAATCACAGCAGCAAAGGCAGCTTTCCTATGCAAAATCGCATGATGATCACCGGCGCAGGTTCGGGTTTGGGGCGTGAAATTGCCTTGCGTTGGGCGCGTGAGGGCTGGCAGTTGGCGTTGTCGGACGTCAATGAAGCGGGTTTGCTCGAAACCTTGCAGTTGGTTCGCGACGCGGGCGGCGATGGTTTTACTCAGCGCTGTGATGTGCGTGATTACAGCCAGCTGACGGCATTTGCCCAAGCCTGCGAGGAGAAGCTTGACGGCATTGATGTGATCGTCAACAACGCTGGCGTTGCCTCTGGTGGTTTCTTCGGTGAACTGTCGCTGGAGGATTGGGATTGGCAGATCGCGATCAATCTCATGGGCGTGGTTAAGGGTTGCAAAGCCTTCCTGCCGTTGCTGGAGAAGAGCAAAGGCAAGATCGTCAACGTTGCCTCGATGGCAGCCTTGATGCAGGGGCCGGCGATGAGTAACTACAACGTGGCCAAGGCTGGTGTGGTGGCCTTGTCGGAAAGCTTGCTGATCGAATTGAAGATGCATGAAGTCAGCGTTCATGTGGTTTGCCCATCGTTCTTCCAGACCAATTTGCTCGATTCCTTCCGGGGACCTACACCGGCGATGAAAGCGCAGGTGGGTAAGCTGCTGGAAAGCTCGCCGATCAGTGCAGCGGATATTGCTGACTACATTTACGAAGAAATCGCCAAAGGCGAGTTTATGATTTTGCCCCATGAGCAGGGCCGTATGGCGTGGGCTTTGAAAAAGCAGAATCCGCAGTTGCTATACAACGAAATGACCACAATGGCCGACAGAATGCGTGCACCGCGCGTTAAGTGATCCGCCGTAGGGGAATGTGGTTTTTTGATCTAGAGGTCAACTTAATCGCCGTTTAGACTTGTTTGCGATGAACTTGCACTCTAAGGTTTGCGGCCATGTCGGCATGGCCGCAAAACTGATGGGTTACTGTGAAACCTTTCCCACGGGTCATGCTGTTGCTGGCCCTTATCCTGGCTGCAATCAACTTGCGGCCCGGGATCACCTCCCTCGCACCGCTCATCGAGCGAATCGCCGAAGAGCTTGCGCTGAGCCGCAGCCTGATCAGTCTGACGACTGCTCTGCCCGTACTGTGTATGGGGTTGTTAGCGCCTTTTGCACCGCGTTTGGCGGTGCGCCTGGGTCTTGAACGCACCATTGCCTTGTGCATGGCCGTGATCGCAGTGGCGTTGCTGCTACGCATTGTCGGGCACGCCAGTGTGATTTTGATTGGCAGTGCTGTGCTGCTGGGGGCGGCCATTGCGGTTGCCGGGCCGTTGCTATCGGGGTTTATCAAGCGCCATTTTGCTGGGCGCATGGGCAGCGTGGTGGGCTGGTATTCACTGGGTATGGCGATTGGTGGCGCCGGTGGTGCGGTGCTGACGGTGCCGGCCACGCAGTGGCTGGGGGATGATTGGACCCGTGGCCTGGCTGTGTGGGCGTTACCGGCGTTGTTGGGATTGTTGCTGTGGCTGTTTCTGCCTAATCGTATCGAAACCGACAATGAGGCCGCCAGCGGCTTGCCCTGGCGGCAGCCGCGAGCCTGGTTAATCAGTGCGTTTTTTGCCATTCAAGCGGGGTTGTTCTACGCCCTGGCAACCTGGGCAGTGGCACGCTATCACGAAGCCGGGTTGAGCCTGATGCACAGCAACAGCCTGTTCAGTGTATCGATGCTGATGGGGTTGCCCAGCTCATTCTTGTTACCCTGGCTGGCGCAGCGGTTCCACAACCGTTATCTACTGCTGCTGGGCTGTGGGCTGTTGTCGTCGATTAGTTTGGCGATGATTACCTTTCAGCCAACCGTGTTGCCGGAGGTGTGGGCAGTCACTATCGGTTTTGGCCTGGGCGGCTCTTTTGCGTTGTCATTGGTATTGCCGCTGTATGAGGCGGGTTCGCCGTTGGCGGTCAGCCGCTGGACCGCGATGATGCTGTTTACCGGCTATAGCCTAGCCTGCACCACACCTGTGCTGACGGGACTGGTGCGGGACTTGTCCGGCAGCTACCAGATTCCATTCATGGTGCTGACTGCGCTCGCGGTGTTGATGACATTGTTGGCTTGGGTGATGCGTCATGGGCCTAAACGTGCCTTTGCCTGAGGTTGGCTGAGCGCAGTGTTACCAGGCTGATGGTGGGTATTTAGCAGCAGTTCCTTCCTTGGCCTCTGAGGCTGTGATAGAAGGCAGCCTTGATTTGCTGGAGTGAATCGCCCCTAGTTTCGTAGACACCTCCAAGCCTCATAATACGGCCCACTAGGAGGTGCCATGAGTAACTCGCGTTATCCCGAAGAATTCAAAATTGAAGCCGTCAAGCAGGTCACTGAACGAGG